>JAYSSX010000556.1:0-3794 GCA_043720315.1 Pseudobdellovibrionaceae bacterium
TGTTAAAAGGTCCAGATCGAATTTAACGCAATTAGGGCACAGGGTTTGGTTTCTGGACTCGTGGCTTGGATATATCTCTGATAAGATTAACATAGCTAAAAAGAGGAGGTTTTGAATGAATTGGTTAATTGGAGCATTAATTTTTGCTTCGACATTTGGATGCGCAACTCATTCTAATTCTTCTCGGCCAAGTTCGCACAGAACCGTAGCGCAACAAGCCTCACCGCCGGATCTACTTTTATTTTCAAATTTTATTACTGATTACGCCGATATCGGTTGGCCGCCGGGAGCTTATATCAGTATCGGAAACGCACCTGATACCCAACTACAAATTACATTTGTAACCAACTGTGGGCAAAAAAGCTGTTTTCGTTTTGATTACAACCTAAAGCGTCCACGTCCCATTAATAGTGATGGCTATTCTTTAGCAATCCAACAAGAGTCATCAAAAAATATTAAACTGTTTATCATCACTCCTACAGGCGAGCAGATAGAAGCGGGTCGTGGAATTATTTTTCAAAAAATTGAACCCAACAAGGGAAACTATATGGTTAATAGTATAGGTGGTGAGCAAGCTACTTCTCCAGGAAAATTGATTTTTAAAGTTGAGTTCCTTTCGAACTTAAAAGTAGAAATTTTGGAGCCAGGTGCTTTCAACATTCAGATCGTTCAGTAGTTATAGTTGCTTCTGTATATAAACCCCTCCAAATTAAAAAATTTCAAATCAATCAGAACCATCTAAATTGGATGGTTTCGTTTTCAAGTTCCCGCTATATAAATTTTCTTGTTAGAACGCCGTCCCCGAAAAATCAAATTGAATTACCGGGGACCGATTTTTCATTGCTCTAAATGGATGGCCTTTGGTAGCGGTTTAACAAAAGCCATCCTATCCCGTCGAATGGTCAATAAGGCTAGCAGCTCGTCCAAAAGGCTCATGCCGCCAGAAGCAATATATTAGCGAATAGGATTTGGTTTTGGCACAGTTGTTTCAGACTATATCAAAGTAGAGCGTCAAATTGAGCAATGGAGGCCCTATGGAAAATTTAATGACTTTTTTTGACATACTGTCAATGCCCTCGACAATTCATATCGTGAAATCATCGAAAAATATTTCTATTTTGATTTTCCTACAACTTTCATTTTTTCATCTTGAAGCCCACGCTTTGCTCGAAAAAAAATCGGATAATGAGCTTGCGCATATTTTCGAAAGCAAGATCGTTGAAGAAAAGCTAGATTCATCTCTGAATTTGCAATGTGTAAGCAAGTCTTCAAATCAACTTACAGGATCTCAAGATCAAGATAGGGACCCCGATCTAGATATGAGTGATGACGACTTTCAAAATTATCTTACCCAGAACTCAATTAAGACAGAGCCTGACTTTACTAAATCTCCTTCAGGATCAGGTATATGTGATATGAATAGGAAAGAGTTCTTTTCTCTCCAACTTTATACTGGAGGTCTTTACGCGAGGCGAATTAATGCCGCTCTTCGAGATAAAAACAACGGTGAATTCGAGCGCTACGGAATTCTAATTAAGCATATCCAATCAGCCTTAATGAAACTTAAGCCTTATGAAGGCTTTGTGGTTCGCGGAGCTCAAATTCCAAAGGACCTTCTTACGGACCACGTCAAGGGCGCTAAAGTGAAATATGAATCTTTTCTTTCTACTTCTTTATCCTCTACAGTCGCGAGAAGTTTTGGCCGTGGTGTTCGCTATGTAATTGTGTCGAAGAGCTGTCGATACATTAATCCGATCTCGAAGCTTCAGAAGGAAGAAGAAGTTCTGTGTTTACCGAACACTTTCTTTCAGGTTCACCATCGGAAAGACAACGATCAGGGCGGCGTTGATATTTTGATGGAAGAGCAATCTTCTCAAAGTGCTAACCAACACTAAAAGTTTCCAAATAAACGTAAAACTTTTTTGGTTTAGATTTTCCGAAAAAACTGACTGGTAGATATTATCTACCTTCGCATGACTTTGCGCCAACTGAACGCTTAGGTCCGTAAAGACTTCCAACCTGATGGATTTTTGATGCTACAGGCTTTAACCTTTTGAAGCCTGTTTTGTCCTTCAGTAGCGCTTCTGAATGTTGATACATATTTCAAAAAAATAAAAATCAAATTCTATAAAAAATTTTTCAATAAAAAAGCGTCCCCGTTAAGCCCTGAAATTTCAGGAAAATATTATTCGGGGACGGAATTTTTTAGCAAATTGGCTCCGTGCTATTTCGACAGAACCTTTAATTCACAAGGCTTCATAGAGAAGGGGTTTTGGGCTATGGGTTTAAAAGCTTACCAAAATAAAACGGGAATCTGTCGTCGGCGTCGTTTCCAGGATCTAAACTCGTGTTGATTAGCGTTTCCGCTTTTTCTGATAGCAATACAGTAGTTTTCAGTCCCATTTCGTTCAAAAATATTTGCAATGGCTTTAAACTGATATCAGTCGAGTAAGTTTTTTTGAAATAGTCATTCGAAAATAAGTGCGCATACCCGACCACTACCAGTGCCCGTTCGCAGCTATGTGCCTTAAATGTTTCTTTGATATTCTGGCTCATGATCTGGCTTCTTCGATTTGATACTTTCATACTTTTTATGTCTCGCTCTAACGTGCGACCGGATATCTGATCCTGAATGGAATAATAGGTTGCTTCACGAAACTCCTCCGACTCCGATGAAGCATCAAAAGCCAATGCGTGAATATGATGAATTTGCAAAAAATTTATAAGTTGGCTAGAAACAGAATTATCAACCATTTCATCATCATAATGCGCGGCAAATGCTTCTCGAATTTTATCGGAGATTTCGCTCGGAGCCCCCAACTGAATATAGGCCGCAGTAGTGGCATTAATTTTGGAATCTAAAAAAGCCCGCGAAAATTGTTTTAAACTATTTTCTTCGATGGCCTGACTAAGTTTGTTTTGAATGTCGCTTGGTAACTCCAAGAAGAGACAATTCACATTCGATTGGTTTTGCAGGGAAGCTAGAAGATCAGTAATCCCCTTCGCTAAGCCTGGGTTCGCATGATCTGCACCAAGAATGACAACGGAGGAATCTGTCTTCTTCAAAACTTCGCTAGCATCATTCAACGATGATAGTGCAAAAGCGCCGCTTGCAGCGAAAAGAATGATGAGTGTTAGGCTCTTCAAAAAAACCTCCCAATTTAGATCAACAATATACAAGATTACCTGGCTTATTTCGCCTGTTATGATTCTGACACGTCTGAAATTTTTACTGAATCAACAAGGTAATCCCCATGTCCTATTGGCGTTACGCGAGCTATATCGACCCGTCCGCCGTCCTTTACAATTTAATGGGGACCTCGTTAAAATTCAGTTAACGCCGGAATCGAACGCTTTTACGGTCCCCGCAGGTGATGTTGAATTTGAAAAAATGGCCGCCAGAACCAGTATTTTTTTCAAAAATGTCAATTTCGTAGACCATAATCTAAATTCACGAATGAAATCAAACGTGTATATAAAAAGCATCACTTTTAAATGCGCTTAAAATCGAGCGCATATCTTTTTCAACGTCATTTTTTAAAAAAGTGAAATTCTCCGATTTCGTTGTTGAATCAACATGATGTCCGGCTTTTGAACCTTTGTCCGGCAAGTGGCCCTATCGTTGCTTTGTATCCTTGCGATCCTGCCGCACTCGGTTGGATCAGGGGGAAATGGTGGTTCATAAGATATTGCTGGGTCCTGCAAAATGAAGAAGCCCCAAGTCAGCTGGAAGAAATCATAAAATCCGTGGGTATGATTGGCCGATCACCAAAACTTGCAGAGATAGCTCGAAC
>JAYSSX010000557.1:0-4843 GCA_043720315.1 Pseudobdellovibrionaceae bacterium
TGAATTTTTGCCATTTCAAAATTCTATCACCTTGAATAATTTAGGCAATAGATAGTTGTTCGAAGAAAAGTTGATTTCTCAGGTTTAGATTTTGTTAAAAAGAGCTTCTCTTAGGTCGAGCATCAATTAGCCGGGCAAATGGACACTCGCGTTTTCAGACATTTCGTGAAGGCTTTACATTGCTGCGTAAACCTGTAGAAATTCCTCCAAAAAAATGGATCTCGGGCCAGAGTTGGTTTCATTATTTATCGGATTAGCCAATTCTGTAAATCCTCTATGCTGGATTGAGGCAAAACGCAATATAACAACCAAGGCTTGAAGTTTTGATGACTACTCAAATACTGGATGTACATCGGAAAGTGGCTAAATTATTGTCTAAAACTGATTCCTGGGTCGAAATTAAATATTGTTGATGGAGTTAGAACTTCATTTTCATTAATCGATTTTGATAAAGGTCATCTTGGTTTTTATTGATTCAAGTTGCTAGTGGCGTTGGGCTTGCAATTTTATGTTTATGTTGTGATTTAATAAACCCTTATCAAAACTAGGCTTTGATGGAGCTCTCTTTAGCTAAATGAGAGACATTTTTGGGCATTTTCAACTAAAGGTTCGACATGGCGTTGTTACGTTCAATATTTTTAGTTACATTTTTAGGATTATTCCAAGTCACGGCGGATTCTCAACCGTTGTGCCATAAAATTCATTTGAAGGCTATTGATCCGATCGCTTTTCTTAAAGCAAAAAATTTAAATCCATCAAAAATTCAAATTCAGATTGATCCAAGGGATGCCGAAAGTTATGGATATTTGGGTCAAGTTCGAATTTACTACAATGGTACTGAAGTTTTTTGGGGTAAAATTTTTGGAACTACAGCGCAGCAAGGAATCGGAAGAATTGTAATCAATACGTGGAACGAATCGTTTCCTCTGCCCAAGTTCAAAGGTCTCGGATTAGCATCTTTGGCCTATTTTACGGTCGCTGAATACTATTATCGAACCAAAGATTTAATTCTTACAAGTGACGAGTTTTACAAAGGTTCATTCAACGATACGTTAACCATTTCCGCCCAAAAGCAGTGGGATGGGTTTAGAAGCCGCGGATATTTAAAAGCAAATACACCAGAGGGTCGATATGGCGAATTTGATCCGTCGATACTTCTAGGTGCCCAATTTGAAAAAGTCAGAATTTTTTCAATAGCCCATTTGAAAATCACCCCCCATGATCCGTCTGGGGCTCAACGAAAATAAATGCAGCAGTAGCCGTAATTCAAGAAACAAGGTTTGGTCCGATGGCGCTCATTTTGCTAAAGATAAGGTAATCTATGAATGAAATCTTAAAGAACCATTTTCAAGAGATCTTTATACGGAATATGTTTTTTAACGCCTTCCTAATTATAACTTCATTGTTTCTGTCCTCCGTTGTTCTGGCCCAGATTAATTGTACCCAAGTTCACATTCCTAAATATAGTCAAATGCAGTCACCAACAGAACAATCTATTGAAGTGTTGATTAAACAAATAAGAAGTTCAAAAAATAATCCCGAAAAAATGTATGTGTCTGGAAAGTCCGTTCGAGCCTTTCGAGGTTATTATAATGTATTACCAGCTAAGTTAAAATTGGTGCATGAGTCGGGTGAACTATACGGCAACGATCTATGGGTGGCGCATGAAATTTCTTATTCTACGGAATATAGCCTTGCCGGGGCTTTTCAAAGTGCAATGGCTAATAGGGAATACAATGGCTTAATATTAGATCTTAAAGTCTCAGAGGGGCTTTTTTCTGGACGCGGAAGATTGGCTTCTACCATTGATATTCGTAGATTAAATGCCGGCAATTTAGGGCCTTTGATTCAAAGGGTAGGTGTTATCACCATCGGCAATGATTACGCACAATCCGTTTTAAAAACATTTCCTAAAAGGCGGGAATTCAAAAAGTTAAAATTACTTTTCAAAAAATTAAAAGAAAAATTTCCTGATATTCGAATTGAAAGGGATTGTGATTTTAAATTTGATTCTGATTACGAAGTTTTAAAAGATTACTATTATGCAGATATAATTACCTTGGAGTTTAATAAGAGGAAAAGTCAAATTTTAGCTTGGTTTACAATCTAATTGGAATTCTGGATAGTAATTGGCAAAATTTCAAGCCTTGGTTGTTACATTGCCTTTTTGCCTTGATCCAGCATAGAGGATTTACATAATTGGCTAATCCTATAAATAATTAATCCAAAAAAATAGCTCTCACGCTAGATTTGGTTTACTATCGGAGCCTATGTTTTTTATCTATACAATCATTTTTTTCGCGTTACTCAATTTAGCTAGGTACCTGTTAATTGCGGGTTCGGCGTACTATTTTTTTTGGGGGCGCACCAATACTTGGACCGATAAATATCGTCTTCAGCATATTCCTTTTTCTGCTGAGCAAATGAAAACGGAATTTAGTTATTCTGTGCTTAGTAGCCTTATTTTTGGATTTATTCTTGCCATTGCGTTTACTGATATTTTACGGCAAGACTTGCTTGCGCCAATGCAAATTTCGCCGTTAAGGTTTTTAGCTGAATTAATAGTATTGGTTGTTATTCACGATACTTATTTTTATTGGATGCACCGAATACTCCATCATCCCAAGCTGTTTGCGACCATACATCAAGTTCATCATCTATCGCGTAATCCTAGTCCCTGGGCGGCCTTCTCTTTTCATCCGTTAGAAGCGGTGCTGGAGATCGGATGGATAGTTCCGTTGACCTATTTATTTCCCTTTGATCTTTGGGTCTGGGGAGCCTTCGGTTTTGTTATTGTTGGCATTAACGTAATGGGACATTTGGGAGTAGAAATATATCCGCAGTTTTGGAAGTCTCATCCCGTTTTAAAATTTCTAAATTTTTCGATTGCCCATAATCAACACCATTTCCATTCTAAAGGAAATTTTGGATTGTATTTTTCGATTTGGGATCAATTAATGGGAACTTATAATTCAGGGTCGTCTTCTTCGGAATACTTAGGGGATTTGCCTTTTAAATCTAATACTCCTTTAAAATGATTACGATCTTTAGAAGATAACCATTAAATTTCAATCGAAGAGTCTTTTATTTTAATGGGTTCTTTAATAAATTCCGCGCTACCCATTACAAAGTCTTTTCCATTCAGATCTAAACTTTCTAGACAACTATCGACTAACCTTGAAAACACCGGTTTTCGCAAGCCCGGCTTAAATACCTTTAAAAAGATTTCTGTCCCAGCGCCGCAGTAACCTCGTCCACGCGCTTTGGGTCGGCTGAGCTGGCGAGTGATCTTTACCGTGTAGCGGTTTAATCCAGAGTTTAATTTCCGCTCGAGCAGTAATTCGCCCGTTTCTTTGATATTAGCCAAAACGGAAACGCCGACGAATAGAGACGAAATAAAAAGCATTAGTATTTTCATTTGGAATCCAGTTTTTTCCATTCGGCGAGGCTTAATCCAATCTTGTCGTTAAAATAAAAATCAACATTTGTAGGGAAATTCTTTTCTGCGCCATAAGCACAGCGAAGGATACTTTCTGCTGGCGCTTCTTTTATTCCAGTCAGTGGCTCGCAAAATCCCATTTCCCATTCTTCCGATAGTTTTTTATAAAACTGATTGGAAAGATTAGGGAGTACTAAGTTTAACCAATCGGGAATTTTTATCAGGATTCTCTTTTTTGGAAATAAACCCATCAAAGATTGATTTTCTCCGTGCTCATCACTGGATTTTTCATATTGCTCTTTAAATTGGATTGCCACTTCCTTTTTTTCTAAAGAAAGATGTGCCTTCCAGTCCAACTTGATAATCTGCCGAACTTCTGTTGCCTTGTAATAATAAATGCGAGGATCTTCGCGGTAACCGGTTTTAGTAATAGAGACGGTCCCGTCGCCATTGTCGCGTTCTCGAGTGGGAGAGTCGATGGTGCCCAGTAAGTGAAAGAAGCTGGATACAGAACTTCGATTTTGTTTCGGTTGAATTTCTTCATATTCATAAGGGACGCTGACGGTGTAATCTTGGTAGCGTTTGACCGGGCTTTCGTTGATTAAATTAGTCAGGCTTCCTTCTATTTTTAAATCCATGTTTTGAGTTGAGTTTTCATCAGCCCATTTAGATTTTTTAAAGCTGCTATTTAAACTTTCATCAATTTGTTCTTTGATGATTTCAAAGTCTATCTCTGAATTTAAAGAGTCAGGTGCTACAATTTGCAAGTGGCTAAAAAGTTTAACCGGACTACTCGTTTTAGTGAAAGTAGTACCGATATTAAACAAGGAACAATTTTTCTTCCAAACCCAGATTTGGTAATATTCATTCTCTGAAAGTGATTTTGATTTTTCTAGACATTGTTTTTCGGCGATTTTTTTAGCCGCATCCAAAAGTTTCGAATAATCTTTATTTAGGTAGTACCCGTATTGCTCCTTCACCTTTTTTATTTGACTGTATACCAGCACCGGTCTTTCTTTGTTGAGACCTTCTCTTAGTTTTTCATTCAAACGTTCGTCAAATTGTTTTAGTTCTTCAGCCTGCGTAGCAAAGGCAACGCCTGAGGGAAAAACTTGCCAATCCGACTGATTCTTAATCAACTGCATTAGTATGGCTTCACTTTGAACAAAGTTCTCAGAAAGGCGAAACAGCCTGACGTCGATAAGCTTTCGATTGATCCACTTCGTACGGGCTTGTTTTAAAACTTCTTGATTCTCGGGCAGTTCGGCTCGTTCGGCAACGGCCTGGTTCGCAAGCGCTAAACCTTTATCAATTTCATCTTTGCTTAGCGCTTCGTATGCCCTTTCTGCTGTAGTCATGCAGCCTGATAAAGGTAAAATCAATGAGAGAGCTATTGTTAAGGAA
>JAYSSX010000558.1:0-2560 GCA_043720315.1 Pseudobdellovibrionaceae bacterium
CACGTTTTGATTGTAAGAGAAATGTCGCATATTGCCAATGAATAGTTACTTGTCCCCCACTAGAGTAAATAACCCATCGCAACTTTACTCGACGTAGCACTTAAATTTCATTAACATGACCAGATATTTAAATCTGCCTAGTAGTAAAGGAACATTATGCAAACTCAACAAACTAACTCCGAAATGCCTACCGAAGGGCATTTACAGCATCCCCTTTTTCTTAACGCGCTTCAATCGATTGAAGAAGCTGGGAAAATTATCAACTGCGATCCAAATATTATTGAGCGTTTGAAAAAACCAAAACGTTGTATCACTGTCAGCATTCCAGTGCGAATGGATAATCAAGCCGTTAAAGTTTTTACTGGATACCGCGTTCAATACAATTCGACTTTGGGACCTTACAAAGGTGGAATGCGCTATCACCAAAATGTCGATCAAGGCGAAGTGGTAGGATTAGCTTGCTTAATGATGTTAAAAAATTCTGTGATGGGATTGCCTTATGGTGGCGGTAAAGGTGGAGTCACTGTTGATCCCACTAAATTGTCTCGAACCGAATTACAAAATTTAACTCGTCGATTTACCAGCGAGATTGGTCCCTTCATTGGGCCCAATAAAGATATTCCGGCACCTGATGTTGGAACTGATTCACAAACAATGGCTTGGATGATGGATACTTATTCGCAAGAACAAGGGTATGCTCAACCTGGTGTTGTTACCGGAAAACCAGTTGAAATTGGCGGATCATTAGGACGTACAGGAGCAACCGGTTTAGGTGTGGTTTACGTTGCAGAGAAGGCTTTTGAAAAAGTTGGAAAGTCTTTGAAAGGTGCCACTATTGCGATTCAAGGGTTCGGTAACGTGGGTTCACATGCTGCACTTTACGCTTATGAGCGCGGTGCCAAAATTATCGCTATCAGCGACGTGACTGGTGGATATTTCAACGGGGACGGCTTTAATATTCCTGAAGTCATAAACTATTTAAAAACCAGCAAAAATCTAGAAGGTTATCCTTCGACCCAAAAACTGACTAACACCGAGTTATTAACTATCGAGTGTGATGCTTTATTTCCATGTGCTTTAGAAGGTCAAATCGATCTTCACAACGTTGAACGAGTCAAAGCAAAAATGATCGTTGAAGGGGCTAACGGACCAGTAACTAACGTAGCCACAAAAATCCTGCATAAAAAAGGTGTGTTTGTTGTTCCTGATGTTATCGCCAATGGTGGCGGTGTGGTTGTAAGTTACTTTGAGTGGGTTCAAGATATTATGTCGTTTTTCTGGGATGAAGAAGAAATTAACGGCCGCTTGAAAACAATCATTACCAAAGCTTTTGAACGCAGTTACGTCCTTGCGAAGGAAAAAAACGTAGATATGCGCCAAGCGGCTATGGCTGTTTCGGTTCAGCGTCTTGAAAAAGCAATGTTACTTCGTGGCTTGTACCCTCGATAATAGATGTACTCATTAATTCAGTTTTTACCGCCAAAATTGGCGCATGATATTGCGCCATTGGTTCTACACACCCTAGGTTCTTTGCGTTCAGCAAAAGAAAAAGATTTTAATTTGTTTCAACTTCACTGGAAGGGAATGCACTTTCGAAATCGACTAGGAATCGCCGGCGGCGTAGACAAAAATGCCAGTAACATTCTTGATTGGGCTAAATTTGGTGCGGGTTTTATTGAAGTAGGAACCGTCACTCCACAAGCGCAATCGGCAAATCCTGGAAGAATTATTGATCGTGATTGGAAATCGAAAAATCTTTGGAACAAAATGGGTTTTCCGAATTTGGGACAAGAAAAAATTCTCACTCGCGTCCAAAAAGCCAAATCCGATCCTTTACTGTCTCATACTCCTTTATTTATTAATCTTGGAAAAAACCGGTCCACTTCATTGGAAAACGCGCACCTGGATTATCAAACCGTTGCCTCTACCTTTAATGATGTTGCCGACGCCTTCGTTATAAATATTAGCAGCCCGAATACAATGGGATTGCGTGATCTTCAACATTCCGTTTCATTAAAAAAAATCATAGACTCTTGCCAGGAAAAAACGAAAAAGCCCCTTTTGGTCAAGTGTAGCCCTGACATGGAACAAGGCGAGCTCCTTTCAGTTATCGACACATGCACGGAAAATGGTGTGGCCGGATTTATTTTGACCAACACCACTTTAAGTCGACCTCCGGGAAATTCGTTTTCTTCGGAAGGTGGATTATCTGGCAAAGACTTGGCCGATCTTTCTAAGAAGAATCTGACAACTGTCGTAAAACATTTAGGACCCGACAAATCGAAATTCCTGTTGGTTTCCGTCGGTGGAATTTTAACAACAGCTGATGTTGCTGAGCGTTTTATTTTAGGCGCAGATCTTATTCAATGTTACTCTGCTTTTGTCTTCCACGGATTATTATTCTATTCTAATGTATTAAAAGAGTTAAAGAACCATAAGTTGCTAAAACCTGAAGAAGAAGTGAAAACATGAGCTCGCCCGCAGATCCGGTCATAAAAAAACCAATTAAAAAGGCGCACTGGATTCCAGTGTCTGCGGGTATCATTCGGAAAGGCCGTTT
>JAYSSX010000559.1:0-6934 GCA_043720315.1 Pseudobdellovibrionaceae bacterium
ATGACTTTTTTCGGCGGTTACTGTTACGAACTTACCAGGAAAACTAAAGGCAAAGATGAAGAAAAGGAAAGTAACCCTTCTTACACAGCTCAAATGGGAGTTAACGCCGCTTTACTACGGGTAGCCTTCTATCATTTTATTTTCTTCCTTGAAGTCAACCTTTGCCTTTCAAACACCGGCAAAGCACCAAACTGGCCTTGGCGTGCAATTCCAATTCTAATCTTCGTTTTGATTTTGCATTCGCTTTTTAGGTTTTACAAAAATCCAGTCGCAAAAAACCGTGAATTAAATGAAAAACTTTCGGGTTTACTTCTAATGGTCGCTTACGTGATGGTTGCGTTCTGCTAAAATGAAAATCCTATATGCTGATGCCCTTTATCAGCAATTAAGGGCGCTTTTTGAGATTAGCGAATATCAAGTCTTTAATTCTTCGTCTTCCATTTTAAATATTCAATTGCATGTATTCCAGAATCGCAAAAGTCATTGGCATCAAGATCGACGTTTCTTCTTTTACCTTACAGGTGACTTGGATCAGATCGGCTCTCACCATGCCATTGCTGACTTACTCACAAAAGCTGAATTGACCCTTCCTCCTTCATCGACCTTAATGGGCCCTTTGCAATTTTCAACTTATTTAGATTATCGAATTTGTATTAGTGATCCAGGGAAGAGTCAGCCCGAACAAGATCAACGTTATACTGGTGAGCCCCAAACCCCAGCAACATTACTGCCCCTGCTAATAAATTTGGGATTTAAAAAAAACCAACTTTACAAAACCTATGTTTTAAAAAAGAAAGAAACAAAAAATAGAATCCTCAAGCAGTTTAAGGGTGAAAGTTTTTCAGCAATCAAATCACAATTTAGATTGCGGATTTTTGATTTGGATCAGTGGAAAGACAATAAAGCGGCTTTTTACAAATTAACCATGGAATTATTTTCCGAGAATCCCGGATTCCAACCACTTAGTGCCCAACAGTTTGATATGATTGTTAATGAGAACTACTTTAAGGCAGCCTGTTATAAAACCAGCCTGTGCCTGTATAAAAATTCTGAATTAATCGGATACAGCCTGAATTTCTTAGAAGCCGATGACGAGGATTCCAGCAAACAGAATCTCTTAATTAAAACCGCCGGCGTAACAAAGCAATTTCGCCAAATGGGAATGACCTTTCTTTATTTGGTAAGTGAAATCATGCAGCGGTCGGTTGAATGCCATCAAATTAAATTCTGTCTAATGAAAGACGGAAATTTCCCCAGCCTTCTTGCCAAAGATTTCGTTGATGAAACGATTGAGTACGCAATGCTAGAAAAGGCCAAAATTTAATGGGTAAGACGACAGACCAATGTCTGGAATTTTAAATACATACCCTAGACCTCGACTGCGGGAATAAGGTATTTTTTCAAAGTCGGCGTTAAAATGAAAGTTATGAGCTCCGAAAAAAGTATTCAAATTCTAAACCGGTCACACGCAAAACAATATGAATTTGTACAGTCTAAATCCTTGTCAGTAGCAAAAGGATTCGTTGCTCACCCAGAAACATTCCAATGGTTCCCCGAACATGAAATATATCCTACGTTAGGTGCGTTTCATGGCGATCAATTGATTTCAGTCATGCGGCTCGAGTGGCTATTATCGTGGCCAGAAGTGAATGCAAAAATGAACTCGCATTTTTCACACCCGAAAATAAAACTTCCAGTTGCTTACTTAACTAAAGGCGGAACTTTGCCTGAATTTATGAGCCTGGGCTTGAACTCTGTACTCCGCTATCACGCATTAAAAATTTCCTGCTTTTGGCCGGTAGAATATATTTTAGGGACAATGATTATGGGATCGTCACGAGTCGAGTCCATGAAGCAAATGGGCTATGAGTTTTCAGTCAATCCTGTAAAATGGGACGGCTATTATAAATCAGATGAAAATGCATTGATCGGCCTGCTTAATTTGCGGGAAAAGGGGCGACATGCTTTGGATTACTTGGAAGATAAGTATATTCAGCTGCTACTGGATTACAAGCCCGGCTTTAAACATCAGGATATAAAAATTAAAATCCCCTACCGTTCAGTATCTTAAGTGCAACATCAAAAGGTGTTTTAGCTTCACCTTGTGCGTATGAAAATCGGCTTAACAATTTCATTCGCAATTTCTGTTCTAATTCACCAAATTGTTCCCAGCCATAATATTTTGGGCGAAGCTCTGTGAGAAAGTGATGGCCATAAATATGCTGTTTAATCTCCAGAGAATTAGTTTTTCCAAAAATTTCACCCGCAACCAATTTTCCAATCATGGGATCAATCAAAAATGAATACATTATTTCCGGGCTCCATTGAAAGAATCCACAAACACCTTCGAAGTTTTTTAAAATTTGGAATCGATATAAACTGGCATAAATTTCCCTCTCGAAAAGTACCCAGTTTCCGGTAGGTAAACGTTCGACGTAGCATTCGGCACTTCCGACAACTGGAAAACCACCGTTCTGCGCGACCCACTCCATTATTTTCATTTGCAAGCTAAGCATGGGATAAAAACAATTCGTTGCGGAAATAACTTCGCGATATTCCTGGCTTTGATAAAAAGCATTTACGTCGACATCATAATATTCCATTCGGATCTGATGCCTTCGACAGTACTTTTCCGCCCAGCTAATGTCGTGGGAATTAAGACCGTTTTTAAAGCGCATAATCGCCGCTACAACGGGAATTCCTGCCAATCTGAAGGATTCAATCGCAACTTCAGAATCGATGCCACCGCTAAAGCAGACGTAGATTTGTTTTGATGTGGTTTCAGCAATTTGTTTGGCAGCGATGAGACATTCAGATTTCCAGTCTTGGACAGGTCTCTCGATACTTCCGTAATTGACTGTCCAAGTCTGCGTCGGCGAAGTCCTCGCTGAAAAATCAGGTTGGTCGAAACCAAATTTAAAATGATTATTTTTTGTCAGTTGCAATTGCATCTACTCAACATCATCCAATAAAAAAAACGACCTGGGTAGGTCGTTTTTTGAGAACTTATTTTGTTAAAAACTAGGTCTCATTCGTCAAGTTAAGCCAAGGGCTTACTTTTCACAACCCCAAAGCTGTTATTCGTCGAATGTTCCGCAATCTTTCGCTACGAAAGCCGGTTTACCCGATGCATTCATAATCTTGATCCATGGACCACTTGCTTCTGAGGCAATCAGACGTTTTCCAACTTCTAATTTACCTACTTTATCTGACTTATCAGTTGGACGTTTCATGATCGGGCAAGTTTTGCTGACTGTCCATGGTTTCGCACCATCCAACATATCAGAACTTTCCGCAACACTAGCTAGTCCTCTTAAACGGGAAGCCATTTTTTCTTTTTTGAAACCTGTCGTTTCACCAGTCGCTACTTCTCTAGTTAATTCTGATTTAGCAGTCTCTAAAGCCAAACGTGATTCCATAACATTGTCTTGGGCATCTTTCATAGCTTCGATAGCTTGAGTGTTGCTCTTTTTAACCATTGCTACGTAAGCCTTCAACTTTTCAGTTTCTGCTTCCACTCTGATTTTTTCGGCATCAGACATTGCTCTTGCTCTTTGAGCAGCTGCAATTGAATCATCTAACTTTTTAACTTCAGCCATAACTCTTGATTCAGTCATTGCTCTATCTTTTTCAGCCACATCGAATTCAGTTTTTGCAACTTTAAAGTCTTTTTGTGCAAGATCTAATTTCTTTTTAGTGTCAGACAATGTAGCAATGAACTTTTCTTTGTCGGCGTTCTTTTCTTCGATCATGTTTTTTAAAGCCATCCACTCAGTGCGAGTTTTTAACTCGTCAGCTTCTAAACTGGCTTTTCTTGCTTCAACAGATTCGATCTCGGCTTCTAGAACTGCGATCTCCGAACGCATTCTTTGAACTTGGATTTGATTCTTATTGATGTTTTTAGCAGTTTGCTCTTTTGTGAATTTTAATTTATCTAATGATGTTTCTAATTTGGTATGAGAATCTTCCAATTCCTTTTTAGTTTTATCGGCATTTGCAAAGTGGGTTTGAGCGCGCTGTTCAACATCAGCTAACTCACTTTCTGTTTGTTTATACTGTTTATCTAAATCTTCCATTTCAGTTTTCATTGAATCCATTTCAGTTAAAGTTTGCTCCTGTTTTAACTTGAAACCTTCAATGCGATATTTCTTCGCAGCGATTTCTCGTTCAGCCTCAACTTTTTTCTTTTCATAGTCATCACGAGTCTTGGCTGCTTTTCTTTCAAGATCTTCCGCTTTTTTAACTTCGTAGATTTCTTCTTGATAAGCATTCATCAAAGCGCCATCGGGATATGATTCAGTGACAGCTGTAGGTTTTTCACCTTGCGAATAAGAGTTTGGAGATTGATATACGGAATCTTCTCCTGCGCTTATTACCTTCACTGGTTTCACAACAATCGTGTCTTCCGCCACAGCCTTCAATGAAATCAGGCTAAGACCTATTAACACTACACATAATTTATATTGGGTCGTCATGTTCCTTCTCCCTATAAAAACATTTCTCACATGTCTCTTATCGGGGATGCAGGGAAATTCTTAAGGAAAGTTTAGTGTTTATGATTCATCTTTTGACATCCTATTTTAGATGCGTTGCATCAAGACGCGGATATTATTTAGCTATAGAAAATTCGTGATTTTTCCGCCGCAGAAAATCTGGTCGTTGGTCCTTAGCTGGATCGAGAATCTCAAGTTGAGATGTCTCAATCTTGTAATCAATATTTCTAAAAAAATTAAGATTTAGGTCCAAGGTATCCGATATGTCCGATATGTAATAGGTAGATGATTTTTAAATAACAGGAGCTACTCATGTTAATGAAATATTTTATAGCCATGTCCGTGATATTCTTTGCGGCTGCAGGCCTAGCCGATGACACGTACGGTTTATTTATGGTCGTTAAAGGTGATGTTAAAGTTACCTTGGCTAAAGACAAATCCGAAGTGGCTGCGAAAGTTGGCATGAAAGTAAATTCAGGTGACAGCATTGCTGCAGGTGCCGATTCCCGCGCAAAAGTAGTTATGTCAGATAAGAACGTTTTAAATATTTCGCCTGATTCTAAGATTGTTATCGAAAAGTACGAAAATGACGGTAAAGATAAAAAGAATGTGGAACTAAGCGTTCTTTACGGAAAAGTGCGTGCCAGCGTTGAACAAAAATATGATGGCGAGAAGAACAAATTTAATATCAAAACTCCTACTGCCGTTGCCGGTGTTCGCGGAACTGACTTTTTGACTTCATTTAATCGTGAAACCAAAGTATCGCAAATTGTTACCTTCAAAGGTGTGGTTGCTGTCGGTCTACCCGGTCCAGGCGGTTCGATTCTAAACCCAGTATTTGTTAAAAAAGGTGAAATGACTTCCGCTAAAGATGGACAGAAGCCTGAACCTCCTAAGGCAATGCCTAGGGAAGAGTTAAATAACAGCAATAACGAATCCAATGCCGATGCTAAACACTCCGAGAAAAAGGAAGACGCAGCGCCAGCAGATAAAAAAGAAGAAAAAAAGGACGAAGCCAAAGCAGATGAAGCTAAACCAGATGTAGTCGCTGAGAAAAAAGAAGAACCAAAAAAGGAAGAGCCAAAACAAGAAGCTAAACAGGAACAACCAGCAGACAAAAGTCCAAGTAAGACTGAACGTGCCCCGGCAAACGACAGCGCTGCTGGACCTAGTATGATAGGTTCTAACGAACAGGTGATTGATGTTAAACCTAAGATCGTAGAAGGTTCTAAAGCGACCACTAATCCTGTGGTCTATGTACCGGTGTCGTCAGTTCCTAAATCTGTTCCAACTCCAATTCCAACTCCACCACCACAGTTCAAAACTAAATCTAGTGTTAATATTATTATCAAACCTAAATAATAAAAATTTTAGACCTATACCTAATTAGTTCATTGTTTACAGCAATGAACTAATTTACCTATAATGGATTGACTACAAAATTAAGGAGTCAATCCAGTGACTTATAAACCTACCATAACTTCGCTTTTCAAATTAATGTCTACTTCACTATTGCTATGCTATTTGCCAGCAGCACATGCACAAACGGAAGAGTCCAAACGCTCAACGGTAAAGATAGATAGCACTAAACCGCTGATCGTCGAGTACCAAACAAAAGCATGGAACCACTCGGGAACAAAAGCAGACAGCGGTGTTATTTTGTTTCGAGATGCTTCATCTGGAAAACTGGCGCGAATTGAAGTTACGGAAACTCAAGAAAATTCAGATAGGTTCCAAGGCCAATATCTTATTTCGTGGGGCGAAGGAATGATGACTCCAGAAATCTATATTGCTCCACAAAAGATGCTGACCGATGCCACCCAAATGAAACAAATCGAAACCATGATCAAGGACGGTCAGCTATTACGCAAACCCATTTTCGTTCGTTTTACTGGACGGAATATTCAAACAATTTCAATTTATGATACCAAAGAACAGGCCTTAGATGCTTATGAAAAATTCGTTAAAACGGGAAACGTTGTTTTGAGTGGTCAATTGGAAGCCGCACAAAATGCAAAACGCGCCGCCGAACTGCAAAAAGAACGTCAGCTTCAGGCTGCCGAAGACATTGCTAAAGAAAAAGAGCGCTTAGCGATGCAAGAAGCAGAAAAGAAAAAACAAGAAGAACTAAAACGACAGCAATCCTTATTAAATGAAAAAGAAAAACTTAAACGCCAACAGCAAGCGAAGGTTTTAGCCGAACAAGCCATGGCACTCTACAATCAACAAAAATACGTTGAAGCCGAAAGTAAATTTGTTCAATCTACTGAACTAGATCCAAGTAACAATTCCTATAACTTTCAATATGGCGCGACTTTATATCGTAATGAAAAATATAATAAATCTTTAGTAATGTTAGATTTGGCAAATGGCCCTTCGGTAAATAGTAACGAAAAACTATTTTTCAAAGGCTTGAATCACATTAAATTACAAGAGTTTGA
>JAYSSX010000560.1:0-3492 GCA_043720315.1 Pseudobdellovibrionaceae bacterium
TTTACCGGAGCACCTGCAAAGGTCGGCTGGGAAGTAAATGCCGCCGATCCTGGTTTTATATACTGAACACTGGCGCCAGTAATTAAATTCATTAATTCCGTCATCTGCGTCGTCGACAAAGCCGTCGCCGTACCCGGAACTCCCGCATTTTCAACACGTAATAAATTATTGTTGGCAAAACCACCAACAGCTTCACTGTCCAGCGCGTATAAACTCATTGGATTGTAAGTAATTTCAATCGGTGCCAGCGCGATGGCACCTTTGCCATCGTTAAAACTATATACAATTTTTCTTTTATCCGAAGCACCCGGTGCGTAATTAGTACCACTTGCACAAGGCTGTGTATTTGAAGAATTCACTACTACCGAAGATAAATCAATGGTGCCACGATTGGAAAAAATTCTTTGTAAACTGTAACCGCCATCAACACTGCTGGATGCGCGCGTACCGGCTCCGATAGGTAGCGAAAACAAACCATTTGAGGCAGACATATTTACGTTATGAGTTTCTTGATACAACAAGCAGTTTTCAGTGCCCGGAGAACGGATTTGTACCAAAAAAGACACCGAAGATGTTGTTACAGGTTTATTTTCGCGAACGATACGCCCCTGCAGTGTTAAGGCGGTGGCGGCCTGCAAAGTTAGAGACAGAAACTGAATAAAAACAACAATGAACCCAGCGGCAGAGATCAGTTTAATCCCGGTACAATTAAGTCCAGATACCTTGATTTTATTTTCATATTTTAATAATTTCATTGAATTACTTTTCGGTCCATTTGGACAGAAACTGTATTTCTAATGATCAAATTCTCAAAAATAAACGCACTGAAACAAGACGCTTACCGTTTTTAAAACTCAGAGGTTAATCAAAGGTTAAGTTTCCACTTAATAATTTTAAATTTTAGAATTTGAAGGGGACTTCTGTTGCCGAACAACAAGTAGGTCTCTTTCAGACAGGAATTAAATGGATCATAGTGAGTCGACCAAGGTGCCTTTAATACTTTTCCCCGGCCGATGACTAACTTAAGGAAAATCGTACCGGCAGCAGCAGCACAAGAATAAACTCCCAAAGGCAGCGACGGCGCTTTTCGATTCTTAAAGTCAGAATACTTCGTATCAATCAGGTATCGCAAGTGTTGTAAACTGGGCGCCAATCCTATTAAAAATAAAATATTTCGATGTGTTTCGACCGTTGTCGAATTTAAACCGAAATAATTTTCAAAAGTCATTGAGGATTGATCAAAAACGACAGATGAGCTGCCGGTTCCTATTGGCGCTGCCGTAATGGCCGTTTTTTTTAATTTTTGCATGCATTCAAAAAGTTTTGCTCGTACATCCAGTTCAAAAAAATCGATGCAATCAAAATAAAAATCAATTTCTCCACAAAAGGCTTCAACTTGGTCAACTTTTAAGAATGTATCTTGGGTTTTTACATTGGCGTTAGGATTTATCGCCAGAATTCTTTCTTTAATCACTTCAACTTTTTTTCGACCATAATTTTCTATCTGACAACCATTCTGCCGATTTGAATTTTCCACGGCGAATTCATCTTCGTCGCAAAGATAAAATTGCTGAACCCCAAGACGAGTTAAAATTTCAGCGTATTGACCGCCAACTCCACCCATACCAACGATGCCAACTTTTACTTTGGCTATTTTTTTTTGCTCTTCAGGAGTAATCCATCCCAAATTTCTAGAAAATGCTTTTTCATAGGTAAACACATTTGCGCTCATTCCTCTAAGGATAAAGACAATCCGCTTCGAATCAACGGCAATCAATACGGTTACTAGACCTTATTACTGCGTAGCCGGACGAGAAAGATCGCACGGAACTGACGCTGGACAAATTTCATACACAGTGCCTTAGCGAACCTTGAGTTGTTTAATTCGCCTAATTAAATATAATTTGGAGATGAACTTAGAACTCATTCAAACTATTTTAGAGGTGGCATTGCGGTATCCGTCGGGCGACAATTGCTAACCGTTTCGATTTAAATATTGAACTGACCATTTAGAAATTAATTTTAATCCTCAGGCCCATCTCACGATTTTGACTATTTTAAATTGGCCTCCTGCGTATCCCTAGGCTGCTTAATGAAATCCATTGAAATAGCAGCGGCACATTGCGGACTTTCAATCGTAGATAAAGTTGAAGGATTAGAGAACAAGCAGCCTGTTATTAGGTCGGCATTTGAAATTCCAAATAACGAAAAGATGGGATGGATTAATCGCGCCGGAAGTCCCCCGGAAGGTTCAATGGATTCTTTCCACTCGTTAAGATTGTGGCTAAGAGATGTTCTGACGTAGTTTTTACCAGCTGAAGTGACTAATGCTAGTTCCTTGGTAATAATAGGCTAAGATTTGTTGATAGTTTTTGCCCGCTTTAGCCATAAAATTAGCTCCACTTTGACAAAGACCGACTCCGTGGCCGTAACCTTTACCTTTGAATGTAATTCCCTCATTTGTATGCAAAATTTCAAATAGAGTGCTTTTAATTTCAGAATAACCAATTACGCGACGTAAATCCTGCGCCGAAAGTGATCTAGTGGCCAGTCGCTTTGAATTCATTGGATCTTCACCTTCGGCAAAGGCCACCGACAGGTCTATGACACGATCTTTTTGTGATGGACGCTCTAACGAAATCTTTCGAATTGTGTGCGAACTGGGAAACTTAAAATAGCTGCTTAACTTGCGCGATAGACTGCCTATATCGGTTTTATATTCCCATTGAGTCGTTCGACTATTTGGACAAACCACCCCAGAAGAAATTTCTTTGGTTCCCCAAACATCTTTCGAGGCAATTGTTTTTCCGCCACAATCAGAATGAAAAAAAGCTTTTAGAATCTTGCGGTTTTCGCCTATCAAAAACTGACCCTTTGTACTTTGCACGGCTAAGCGAACATTTTCAAAATCTGATTTCTTGTAACCATCCTTCGTTAACACAAAAACCTGATCTAATATTGAGTTCTCGACATGAAAACTTTGTTTGCTACGCTCTTTCATTAGACTCAAAACGTAAGACCGCGATGCCACGGCCTGGGTTTTTAAAACTTCTAGTGGCCATTGCTTGGGAACTTCGCTGGCAACAACTCCTAGAATATAGTTTTCTAACGGAACAAAACCAATTAAATCCAGTCCACTTTTTGTTTCGTTTATCAAAATTTTTGGAGGCAACGTATGCCGATAAGTAACTAAACCATCGCCTTCAATTTCAACGGACCTTTGATTAATAATTTTAATCTGCCCCAACTGATTAACGACCAAAAATCTCTTCGCACCACTATCGTAAGAAAATTCAAAACTTTGAATCGCTAAATCATTTTTAAAAAAAGAAGACTGCCCTTTGATTCGCAACCCCATTCCGGATAGTTTAATTTTAGATTCGGAACGTTCGAAACGAACTTTTACGACGGGTTCAGTGGCTAACGCAGCCGCCGTCGGACTAAAAGTACTTAATGTATCTTCGGCGCTAGATGTTTTTACCACGCCCTCAG
>JAYSSX010000561.1:0-4285 GCA_043720315.1 Pseudobdellovibrionaceae bacterium
GAACTTCCACATACCAAAAGACTACGTTGATTTTTGGCAACGCTGTGAAAAGCAACTCAGGTTAGAAAGCAGTTGGGCGATTACACATTCGTTAAAGACCTTAATGTTAAAACTGCAGTTGATGGATAACCCTTGGGCCGAGCCGGTGATGTTTCACTTAGATGGCGGACAAAAAGTTCAAGGGTTGCTGGCGATGAAACCTGATTCTATTCCGCGGCCTCTAGTTATTTTACGTCTGGGAATTTTTGGCAGCTCGACTGAAATGCAGGCCGAGAGATTTTTATTTATGCATTTATTTGAAGAATCCCCATTTCATGTTCTTATTTTGGAAAGTCTCTCTGGAGCTGACGCCTCTTCGCACAATAAAGCTCCGCTGGTTGGTGGTGTCGTTGAAGGATTACAACATCTCGAAGTGGCCAGGGCATTAATGAATTCGGGAAATCCGTTGTCGAGTAGAATACAAAGTCTGCATTTGGCTGGAATTAGTTTGGGTGGGAACGGAGTTTTATTTGCTGCTGAAATGCAAGCTGTGCAAAATTTAAAATATTTTTCAAGTTTCATCGGATATTGCCCAGTGGTGAATCTTGCCGAAACTTTGGCTTTCCATCAAGGACAGCGAGTTTCTTTAGCTGGAATGAATTGGTGGGCCAGTTATCGATTGAAAAATTGGTCGAACAAAATTAAATTTAATCCTTCCGAAGGATTTATTGATGGTCTTTTCGAAAATGTGGAGAGTTCTTATAAAGACTGGATAAAGAATACCAACCAGAAATTTTTAAAATTTCCAGATGGATATCATAAAGATTCCTATTGGTCAGCCCAACAAATTAAAGATTATATTCCGTTGGTAAATTCACCCTTTTTAGTTTTTGCGACTGAAAAAGATCCGATCGTTCCGTTTAATTTAAATGCGAAGATTTTTGAAAATAATAGCAACATTACTTTGTTAAAGCTAAAAGAGGGATATCATTGTACACTTCCCGCCGCCTACGATTGGTATACGATGGGTCAGTTAACCCAAAATTTTATTTTGAATCAATCTGGTGATTTTGGGTTAACCACGAAAACGCAAAGTTTTAACATCAGTCGTGAAACTTCGGCCTTTAGCAAAGCATTAAACAAAAGTGATTGGTTTTTAAGATTTGCCCGATCAGAAGGGTTTATTTACATTGAAGTGCAACCCAAAGAAAACCTTTCGCAAAAATTGGCCCGAAAAGTAATTGAATTTGTTTGGTACAAAGAAGCTTCCCTTATTTTTAAAATTCCTATTGCAGACTTTTTCCCATATGGAATAAATGGGCTGCCTACGTCTTCCGATAAAATTGCGGATTTAGATGCCTTTAATCGGAGTGTCGACGAGTCTTGGCAAAATGAAGCAGGACAGAATATGTGGGAGCGTTGGTTGAATCATAATATTTCTTGGGAGATCAATGACGCCGGTTTAACTTTGTCCTGGCCGGTTGCAACTAACCCGCAAAATAAAAGATGATTTTCGTTTACTATCCGTGGGAAACTTTTACTAGGCAGTTACTTCTTTAAAGGAAATTATATGAAAAGAATTATTCAATCGTTAGTTTTAGCTTCGGTTTTTTTCTTCGTAGGTCCGTCGACCGTTTTGGCCGACAGCAATCAGGTTATACAAATGACGGGTGAATATTTTTATTTAAATCATTATAAAATTGCACAGAAGAAAATTAAAGAAATGGTTTACACTACTAGCGTTGAAGGTAAACAGCATATGGCTGATTTAAAGTCTGAAGGATACACTTGTATGCATAAAATGAATTCAATTTATGAGTGCAGTCAGTTTGCTGTTGCAGAAGAGCAAAATGAAAAGATTGAAGACCTGTTGGACTTAGAATTTAGCAAGCGTTCTTTAAATTTTGCAAAAATGGAATTGGGAATTGATCAAACAAATGACTCAGAATATTTACAAGAATTTACCATCAGCGGAAATATTACTTTCGGTGATTTTTCAGTGAATGAATACAACTATCAAATTTTAAAAGACAACTTACATAAAATTTCTTTTGTTAATGCGTCCACTAGTGATAAGTACTATTTTAATATTGTTGATACCAATGTGTTGCAAGTACCGAAGTTGATTACTTTTCAAAAAGATAATATTAGCACAACCTATTTTGTATTGGTCAATTATGAACACCAATGCAGTCCGATCAACGATTAATTAAAGTTTAGATTAAATAATCTGCTTTTTAAAGTAAGGCGAAGTCCCCGCTAATTGTTGGATGTATGGCGCAATATCGGCCTGTTTTTCGGCAGGCAAGCGATTTAATAAATAGATATGATCATCAGGAACATAACGGAAAGTTAAATTAATTCGGCGAGTAACGTAATCACCAGTATGGTTTTCGTTAAAAACGAAGCCTTTATCTTCGACCCGTTGCACGCGGTGGAAAAGTTGTTTTTTGTATCGGTCGCCACCAAAAATTTGTAACGAGCTGTCCTCTAGCCATTGTTGTTGGACAACTTGGCTTTGGCTGTGTTTGCCGTCGCTTTTTACAAATTGAAGCAGGGCTTTTTCGCCAAAAGACAATGAGGCCACGGGGCCGGGTTCGAAGTCCTTATGTTCGCCGACTCTGGCGAACTCAACCTTTTTGCCATCGATCAATTTGTGCCCGTAGTAATTGATCAAACAAGTATTCAATTTCCAGAACCTGGGAACGTCCTTTTCCAGGAATTGATTGCGGACCTTGGCTTCGATTTCGTTAACCAACTTTTGCATGGTATCTGGAAATGGCTCAGCCTTAACACAGCGGTATTCGATGCCCTTCGGAGGATGATAATAGTTCAAACAAGCAAACTGCCAGTTTCCTAACCAATAAACCGGTCGCAACAACCAGCGGTTAGGTTGACCTTCGGGCGGAGGATTGCTTTTCGAGTAACGCTCTTCCCAAATGGGGTAAAACTGTTTTAGCTCTTCTAAAAGAACTTTTCGTTCGCCTTTAGAGACAAAGTTCTCCTGATAAATGTGCGCTTGGCTAAAACGGTCTTGCGGTCTTTTTGACATGCAGATGGTTTATATGTTTAAGTAAGCTTATGTCAAAAATGAATTTAAATATTCCGACAATTACAATGGGCACGGCTGAAAAGCAGCAATTGATGGATTCGGTTGCTAAGTTTTCTGGTAAAAAAATCATGATCATCGGCGATGTCGGTGTTGATGAGTATATCATGGGCGAAGTTCGTCGCATCAGCCCCGAAGCACCGGTTCCCGTGGTTGAAGTCGAAAGTGAAGATTCCCGATTAGGGTTATCTGCCAATGTGGCCCAAAATGTGAAAAGTTTGGGCGGCGATCCGCTGTTAATTTCGGTTGTAGGTACAGATGCTGGTTCGGAAATTCTGCAAGGACTATTGAAAAAAAGTGGTGTTGAAAGTCAGCATTTGATTGCTGATTCTACCCGTCCGACCACTCGCAAGGCGCGAGTGATGGCGAAACATCATCACATGTTGCGAGTGGATTACGAAGTCCGCAGCAATTTAAGCGCTGAGTGCGAAATGAAAGTTTTGACCAAAATTAAAGAGCAAATTCCTAATGTTGATGCCGTCATTTTGGAAGACTATGCCAAAGGGGTATTTTCAAAAACTGTTTTGTCTAAGATTGTAGATATCGCAAAATCTGCCGGAAAGAAAATATTTTTGGATCCACATCGCTCGAACACGGGTGATTATTATTCGGGAGTGGATTTGATTAAACCTAACTTGGATGAAGCCATTGCTCTTGCCGGTATGAGCGACGATCAGGTCCGTTATGACCAAGACAAAATTATCGAAGTCGGTAAGGCTTTACAAAAGAAAACCGGTGCTAAGCAGGTTGTGATTACGCGCGGAAAAGACGGAATGATTATTTTTTCTTATGATCAAGTTGTGCAGGTTCCGACATACGCTCGTCAGGTTTTCGATGTGACAGGGGCCGGCGACACAGTTATCGCCACGATTGCCCTGGCCCAGGCGGCAGGGTTGACGTTGGAACAGTCTTGTCAGTTAGCGAATTTTGCAGCCGGAGTCGTTGTAGGACAAGTGGGCTGTGTGCCTTGCACAGTAGCCGAACTGAAATCCTACATTACGAGTGCGAATTAGGATTAAAGTATCGTGAAAGCGGGCTATCAGCTGTAATTTGTACAGATGCAATGGCGAAAGACAAAATCCGTCTTAAATTTGTAAAAAACCTATGGTCATCACGTTAGGAATCTGTTAAAAATCTTTCAAATTTAGTACCTGTAGGACCGCTAGGGTTTTACATACGACTTTAATATAACAGGAG
>JAYSSX010000562.1:0-1840 GCA_043720315.1 Pseudobdellovibrionaceae bacterium
TGGAGGGGCCGAATCACAGGCCCGCGCATTAAACGAGTGGTGTACTCGAAATAACATTATTGATTTTGAAACCTTCACCGACCACGGTGTATCAGGAGCCAAAAAAAGTCGTCCAGCCCTTGATAAAATGATGGAACGGGTAAAAAATTACGAGGCCGAACAAGTGATCGTGTTCGCATTCAGTCGGTTCGCAAGATCGACGATGCACTTACTCAAGGGTTTGCAGATTTTTAAGGATTGTAAAACCCGTTTCGTCAGTATCACAGAACAGATTGATACCGATTCCAGTATGGGCGTCGCAATGTTTACCATTCTGGGCTCCTTGGCGCAGCTGGAACGTTCAATGATACAAGAACGAGTGAAAGCGGGCATGAGAAACGCTAAGGCCAAAGGCAAAATCATAGGCCGTGTTCGCAAAAGAAATGATTCACTTATCCATAGTTTGCTTGAAGCCGGGCTCAGCTACCGCGAAGTAGCCCGTATTGCAAAATGCAGCCATGGCTCAGTGTCAGCCAGCCGAAAAGAATTTCTAGCAAAAAAAGCAAAACTTGAACAAGAAAAACTCGATGAAATCAGAAACAGGATTAAAGAAAATAGCTCTGAACGCACCATTGAAACCATGAAATCCATGAATGTCTCCGAAGATATTGTAAAACAAGTGCAGCAAAAAATTGAAACTGAAGCTCGAGACAAAGTTCAATCTGTCATGGGCCATGCTAGTTATGAAACTTATGATTGATTGAAGTTATCGGGTAAAAAAAATAGCGGACCCATGCTAGGGAGTCACCAAACAAGGTGGCTCCCTATTTTTTTGTCCAAAGTGAACAAAAGGCTCAGTTTGTTCATTATCAAAAAGGGTGGACTGTAAACCAACAATCTATTTTTGAGATTTTTACATGTAGTTCTTCAAAAACCACACTTTGTGGTGTTTTTAATAGATAATTCTAAATAATGAGCTATATAAGTAGATAACTTCTTAGTCAGATTTTGCACAGTAAGTCAGTTTTGTTCTGGTGCGAATTTTGGAAGAAGGAAGGAGAAGTCCATTAAAAATGATCCATTAATAGAAATTTTAAAAAAAGAATTTAAGAAGAAAAAAACCAGAAATGGATCATATTCACTTCGAAGTTTCTCTCGTGATTTAGGTTTAGACCCAAGCAATCTGAGTAAAATAATGAACCGCCAAAAAGAAATCGGTTCTTTACTTCGAATAAAGATTGGAAAAAAACTTGGCTTTGAAAAGAATGAAATTCAGAATTTTTTAAAGGCGACTAATCAAACAAACACTTCAGATGCAGACTATAAAAGCCTTGATTTAGATTCCTTTCAAGTTGTTTCAGAACCACATCACTATGCCATCTTAGAATATTTTAAACTTAACGACATGAGCTCTAAACCTGCTGACATCGCTTCACAACTATCCTTGAAGGTATCTGTTGTTAATGACTCCCTCCGGCGGCTCAATGAAGTAGGCTTGCTAAAAAAAATTGAAAATGGTTTCACTCCGACCAATAGTTCCAATTCCTCAATTTTAAATATCGGTACGAGCAAAGCTCATCGTGAACAGCAGTGTCAAATTTTAGAGACCGCCATTCATGCACTTACATCTATTCCCATTGAGCTTCGCTCGCAGTCTTCGATGACAATGGCGATCGACTCTAAAAGACTAAATGAAGCTAAAGAACTCATAAAAAATTTCCGCCGCGATATGGGGCGTTTCCTAAGTAATTCAGATCAGCTAGACAGCGTTTATCAGCTATCAATTTCTTTGTATCCCTTAACGATAACCAAAAAAACAACCAACCAAAAGGAGAAATAAAATGAAACTAATAACAATTAT
>JAYSSX010000563.1:0-2128 GCA_043720315.1 Pseudobdellovibrionaceae bacterium
AATCCGAGATTCAAATATTGCTTTTTACTTAGATCGCTGGGACTCGGCAACACCGTTCATCGCTCCGTCGGACCCACCCCAACACCCTTCGCCCGCAAAAGCATGGAAGCTGTTCATAAGCTACTTCAGCAAAAGCACGCCTCCCAAAGCACAGAGAGCCCGACGGCAAGTAGCCACCGCCGTTTCAAACCGAAGCTGAATCTTCGTCAACCATACTTCCATATTAATTTTTATCCGTTGTCGCTGAAGCAATGGCAATCGTTGGATTGGTATCGGAATCCAAAGCCTCAATAACTTCTTCTTCGTTCAGCTGCAAATGAATGCGCTCGGAAAGAACCCGGTGGAAACCGGTGCGTTTCATGATTTCTTCGACCGTTGAAGAGCGAATGGCATCGATGTCTGGAAATACTTTAAGAATTTCTTTTTTACGTTTTTCACCCAAACCAACAATCATATCCAGTTCGCTTTCTAGCGAGCTGGCTTCGCGTAGCTTACGGTGGTAAGTGATTGCAAAACGATGAGCTTCATCTCGAATACCTACTAAAATATGATATGCTTCCGAACTTGATCGGAATACAACCGGATTAGATCGGTTCGGCAGAAAAAATCTTTCTTCGGTTTGAACAACTTCGGCATCGGTAAAATTACCTTGGGTACGGGCCTTGGCTAAACCAACTACAGGAATATCACTTCGACCAATTTCAGTTAAAATCTGAATAGCCACATTCAACTGGCCTTTGCCGCCATCGATCACCAGCAGCTGCGGATCGTCGTATTCAGTGTGAGCAAACCGTCGCTGAAGAACCTCTCGCATTGACGCGTAGTCATTATTGTCAGTATGAGATTTAATTTTATAGCGACGATAGTTATCTTTACTAGGAACCCCTTCTTCAAAAACAACTTGGCTGGCCACAGTTTCAGTTCCCTGAAAATGCGAAATATCAAAACATTCGATTCGCAAAGGTAACTGCGTAAGATCCAGTTTGATTTTGATTTCTTCCAGTCCCGCCATTTTTTCTTCTGATTTTTCGACGTGTTTTTGAAAGTGTGCCTTTGCATTTTCATTGGCCATTTCAACCAAAGCACTGCCTTTGGTTTCTGTCGCAAATCGAACCACACATTTATGATCCGACCGTTCTTTTAAAACCTGCTGCATCAAATTAACCAAATCAGTTCCAATTTCTACAGGCAATAAAACTTCCTCAGGAATAAAATTATCTTCGTAATACTGATTTAAAAAAGAAACTAACCATTCGCGTGGATCTTCAGCCGGATCATTGGGATTTAACAATGGAAAAAAGTGGGGTCGATTACCAATGACACGACCCTGGCGAATATGGATGGTTTCGATCAAACAGCCACGCTCATCACCATAAAAACCGACGCTATCTTGATCTTTATCTTGGCTAGAGTTAATAACAGCTTGTTTTTGCAAAACCGACTTAATGGCCTGAATATTATCTCTAACTCTGGCCGCAGCTTCATATTTTTCTTCTTCCGATAAAGCCTTCATTTTTTTCTGTAGATCTTTTACCAGTGACTTATCCATTCCTTTTAAAAAATCCTTGGCTCCGCCGACCTCTTCCTTGTAAGCCGTGCTATCAATATATTTTACACAAGGTGCGGTACAACGGCCAATTTGATAAGTCATACATGGACGTTTTCGAGTTTTCATAACAGAGTCCGTACAATCACGGATTTTGAACATTCGATTTAAAAATCGAATCGTCGCAAAAACAGCTCCGCCGCTGGTATATGGCCCGAAATAAAAACTACCATCTTTTTTGACCTTGCGACTTAAATATAACCGCGGAAACTCATCGGACCAAGATAAACGAATATAAGGGTAGGCTTTGTCATCTTTCAAACGAATATTATACTTAGGACGATGCTTTTTAATTAATGAAGCTTCCAATAAAAAAGCTTCGACTTCCGTTTTTGTTAAAATGTATTCAACTTCACAAATTTGACTAACCAAAATCTTAGTTTTTGCCGAATGTTCAGAATTATTTTGAAAATAACTGCGAACTCGATTTTTTAAATTTTTGGCTTTGCCAATGTAGATGATTTTATCATCGACACTTTTCATAAAATAAACGCCGGACTGAGTAGGATACTCCCCTACTTT
>JAYSSX010000564.1:0-3867 GCA_043720315.1 Pseudobdellovibrionaceae bacterium
CCCAGTTCAGTGTCTCCAGTAACAACACTTAATTCAGGCCGATAAACATTGCCCTCAACAACCTGAGAGTCAAACGACAGATCTTTGCCCTTTTTGTAGCTCACTTTTTTTCTGACCTCTTACTTGTTTTGGTTGGATCTTTTGAATCCATGTTTGCAACTAAGTTTTCTGCTTCCTCGCTAGGTGCGGCCTGAACAAGACTTATAGCAAACATTACTAATCCAAGCGCCACTAGGTTCAAAGTTAATTTGTTCATCATTTACCTTGTTTCTTCCATGCGATTTTTCACATACCTAGCCAGCTGTGTTTTTCCAATAGAATCAAAATATAGTTTTAAGCTGCCTAATTTTCCAATGTCGTAAGGATTTTTTTGAATTTGTTGAACTAATGGCAGCCAACTTTGAGTGGGTTTGTCCGCAGTTAATTCTGCAGAATTTGTTGACCATAAATCGGAAGTTACAGCAAATTGCCACTGGTTGCTCTTAAATTTCTGATCAGCCGTTAGTTTTTCTTCGGGAGCTAATTTGGAATAGTACTTTTCCGATTCCTGTTTCCACTGGGTTGACTGTGTATGGAATGGTTTGCTCATCTCGGCTATTTGGTCTTTCACTTGACCTAAAAGTTCCCCGGTAATTTCTGCGGGAATAGGGGTTTCATCAATTTCTTAAGCAAACTGGCCGTAGTCTAAAGAAATGGCATTCATCACGGCAAATCGCATACTGTTGCTGGCACCTTGGATCAAGCAATGGGAGTCTTCGGCCAATTTCTTAAGCAAACCACTTCGGCGTTGGAAATTCTTTTGGCTAGATCGTCCATAAAATTTAATGGAAGAAAGTTTCGTATGAATGGGTGTTAATTTTTCCAACTGATAACGTTCCCAATTTGGCCCCTGGTTATCACAGGTTTTTAACATTTCCTCTTTTGTATATTTGTTACCTTGGCCCGCTTCTTCCAGCTGGCGAATGATTTGCATTTTGTTGGTCGCATTCCACGGTAACGATAAACTATCCTGATCCAAAAGCTTTGCGTCGTTGTAAGTGTAATAAAGGGCCGCCTCTTCATCAGCGTTTTCAAATTTTCCGCGCGATTTCGCATTGGCACCCAACTGACGCAATATCCGGTCGCGCGATTTCAAATCGTAAGCTAATTCAAACATCAATGCTGTCTTTAAGTAAGCCTTTGTGTCCGAAGTTTTACCGATTCTTTTTTCAAGTACTTCGGCAACTTCTTTGTAATGCGCACCAAACTCCAGTTCAGAAAGCAGTTCTTCGTTTTTATTGCCTTGAGTTTTTAAAACCAAAATTAAATTTTCCTGATTTTTAAACTGAACAGATAGAGTCTCGGCATTTGAACAAGATTTAGGCAAAAACATTTTCTGCGTACAAAATTGGGTGAATACTTTTAAACTTTCCTCTGACGGAAGCGCTGAAGACTTTTCAAACAAGGCTTTGTCAGCAACACTTTGAAAGTCATTTAATTCCTTTTTTAAAGACGGGTCTCTATCAGCTACCGCAATTAAACTTGGACTTTTAGTCCAAGAATCACTTTGGGCAATTATGGCATCATACTTTTTATCTAAAGCATAGATATCCATCACTAAGTTTTGGCTATAAATAGCGATTTGATCTGGTTTTGAATTTTGATTAGCGGAAACTTTAGATAGCTCCAGAAACAATGGTAAAACTAGATCAAACTTTTTCTGTTCGTAATAAGCTCGTGCCGTTTGATATTTGTATTGGCGGATGTCCTCTGGGTTTTTTGTCAGTAAAGTTATTTTTTGCGATTCAGAAATAACTAGTGGTGTTTGTTTTAACTTTGTCGCTAGTGACGCAGTCCATTTGTGAATCTTAAGTTCCAGCGGCGCATTTCCCAAAGATTTTTGCTAATATTGGTTCAGGTTTAGTTAAAAGTTCCCCTGGTTTACCAACTGGTTTTTGATCTAACAAAACTTCATCTTTTGAGATGGAAATAACAGGAGCATCTTTACTAGCCATTCCCATCATTGCTGAGGGAAGAATAACCCCTTTGCTCATCGCCATAACTTCAGGCGAGCTAGAAAAAGATTGAAGCAAGAAAATAACTAAAAGACTAAACATATCTACCATTGAAGTCAGCATAAGGCCGGCAACAATCACTCGTTTGATTTTGTTTTTTTTTGTACTTTCGCGCTAACAAGTGTTTTTGAAAATTAACACCCGTTAAATGTTTGATTCCTATCATACTTTATTCCTTTACTGGGACTACACCCAGACTGGAGATGCCATAACTTTTCAGGGTATCTAAAACGGCGAATAGCTCGGAATAATTCACGCTGCTATTGGGAATAATTCTTCCTGTAATATTAGGAGCTCCATTGGGGTCGGTCGATACTGCCGCCATCAAATTGCTGACCCTCTGGCCCAACATGGCTAATTTTAGATCCATCGTTGCAGCCTGAATGATATCGGTTTGTATGGCCCGACCACCTTTTTCAATAACGAAGTCAAAATTCTTATCTGGTCTAAAGCGAATTTGGACATCAATGGCTTCGCCGGTCACCGCAGCTGCTTCTGTTCCTAAGATCTGACGCATTTCTAGCGAACCGATTTCAATCCAAATTGCTGTCATTAATAAAAAGCAGATACACATAGAAAGAAGATCAATAAAGGGAACTAGATTGATCTCGGAGTCTAAGCTTTTTCTTCCTCCGGAAGTAGGAATCCCTCCGCCACCAGCCATTATAGACTCATATCAGGCATGTGGTTAGCGATCGCTTTGCCGGTCGATCTTGCCGAACGAGTGTGATCCACTTTAAATAGCAAATCATGAAATATTTCAGTCGTATGATTCGTCATTTCAGTGACAATTTTGTCGGTGCGGTTTTGATAGATAGCAAAAGCCACCAAGGCAGGAACTGCCACAATAAGGCCAAATGCCGTACAGTTCATGGCTTCCGAAATACCTTTACTTAATAAAGTGGCGCGGTCCATAGGGCTGGCTGTTGCTACAGCCGCAAACGAATGAATCATTCCCGAGATGGTTCCTAGTAGTCCCACTAATGTTGCCACATTTCCGAACATGGCTAAGAATCCTGTTTTTTGATCCAGTTTGCACATTTGCTGCGATAAAGCTTCGTCCATTCGAGCTTGGACTTCTTCTTCGCTGGCGCCGTCGGCTTTTAAGGCGCAACCGGTTGCGACAATAGTGCCTAATCCATTTTTCAGCTGAAGTGCTAACTTTTCAGCGGCTTTAAAGTTGCCAGTATTAATTAATGTAGCAATCTGTTCTCGGAAGGTGCTGGGAGTTGCTACATACTTTAGGTAAAGCGCTGAATAACGTTCTACGATAAAGGTTAATGAGAAAAGACCGAACGCCAAAATAACGTACATGAAAGGTCCACCCTCTTGAAATGCAGAAAATATCGCCATAATCAGCTCCCTCTGTGATTTGCTTGATAGGCAAATAGTAGATTGAAAAAAAATATCGTGGTCAATCCTAAAGCACCAAAATTGTAGTAACAGTTCGCATAAGTGCCGTTGAATTAGACATTCCAAAGCTAGAGCATTTCATTTTTTTTAATTTTTCAATTGGCTTTTCATTGTGAACAGTTACGACCGGTAAAACTGAAAAGGTCAGAAAGACGTGTTTTCAGTTTTGCTTAGTTAATTTTAGAAAACTTTACTGTCCAAATTGTAGTCGAAATGATCGTTTAAAAATAAATTTTACTTTTACCGTTGCCGCTTAAAATCAATGCCACGGCTAAATTTTTGCTAAATTTCAGTTAAACGCACTAGGTTTGTTATAAAATTCTCTAATGATTCCCCGTAGGAATACATAGTAGTCCAAGAAAACCATAGGTTTTTCCTATAACAATGATATTGTGTGCTT
>JAYSSX010000565.1:0-3538 GCA_043720315.1 Pseudobdellovibrionaceae bacterium
CGACGACCTAAATTAATAATTTCAATTGTTCCAATAGGCGACATCAAAATAGCTCGAACGATTTCTCTTTCACCCATCTCGATACGTTTAGCAATTTCAACTTCACCATCTCTGGTCAATAGAGAAACGCTTCCCATTTTTCTTAAGTATAATCGAACTGGGTCATTACCCTTGACGTCTTCGCTTTCAGCTTTTTCGTCTTCATCAACTTCTTCGTCTTCTTTATCGGGATCTGCCAAGAAAGCTTCTTTGCCTTCATCATCCGTTTTTACTTCAGGTAGATCGGCAATCGCAACGCCATTGATTTCCAAGGCTTGCATGAAAGAGTCTAATACTGACGGCGCAAGGATTTCGGGAGGTAACATCTCATTGATTTCTTCAATGGTCAAAATTCCCTTATCTTTTGCTAACTTCAAGAACCGTTGAATCTCTTCTTTGATCAAAGCTTCTTGCTCTGGCAAAGTAAGAATTCTCGCTTCTTGCTTTTCCGTAACGTTTTTGTCCATTATTTTTCCTTACGTTTTCTGTATCAGTAGCTATTGACTACGTGCTTTATTTACTTACTTAAATTCAGACGGTCGCGATTTAATTTTAAAATTTGTTCCATTTTTTCTTGGGAAGAATCCGTCACAGTTTTGATTTCTTGACTCAACTGTTTGGTTTGTTCTTTGAACTTTGTCTCCCGAATTTTTTTGAAACAATCTCCTAACAATTTTAAATCACGAACATCACTAACACTGCTATCAACAACAGAATTGGTTTCCGTTTTCTGGTATTCAAAAAATACCGAAGAATCCTTTACATATGTAGCAAGCAGACTTGTCAATTTATCAAAATCATTTGGATTTTGTCCAGCAAGTACTGTGGCTTTATGTAAAACTTCTCTTATCCCCTTGTGGCTAAGGAAAGACATAATATCTTGCTGAAGAAAGAAAAGAAAGTTGGCATGATTTTTTAAAACGTAAGACAGAAGAGTTTTTTCCAATTTAGGAGCATCTTTTAGGTCGATTATTTCCTCTAAAATCAATTCATTGCCACTAGAAAAAGAAATTTTATTTTCTTCTTTAGTCGGTCCTGATTTTGCATAGTAAGAATGATTTGAATTACCATAGCTGGAGTTACTACTCTGATTCGTATTTGCTGCAGTCAACGCTTGATGCAACCACTTCGGTTCGACAGCCATTTTAAATGCTGCTTCTTGTAAATAAAGACTTTTCAAACGTTGATCTTGGATCTGCGACATCAAAGGAATCAGCATATCGGTAATTCGTATTTTCTGCGATGGTTCAGCCTTATAGCCCTCTAACCATTTATCCAATACCAAAGAAAATAGGTCTTTAGCAGACGATATCAAAGCGGCAAAAGCCTCTTTTCCATTTTTCTTCAAATAAGAATCGGGGTCTTCTTTATGTGGCAGCTGAACGCCCTTCGCCAACATTCCGGTTTGAAGCAATATCGGCAAACTGCGCTCCATAGCGTCTTGCCCGGCCTGGTCGCCGTCAAAGACCACTACAATGTTTTTGGTCATACGCGAAATGATTTTGGCCTGATCAAAGGTAAATGCTGTGCCTAGCGGCGCTACAACATTCTGAAATCCGCCCTGATATAACGAAATCATGTCCAAGTTTCCCTCTACTAAAAGGGCCTGATCGGCAGAGTGAATGTATTTTGCTGCCTGGTAACCACCAAAAAGAACGCGGCCCTTAGTAAAAATTAAACTGTCACCACTGTTTTTGTATTTAGGCTGACCTTCGCCAATGATACGACCACTAAAAGCAATCACTTCACCGGTATTGGAAAAAATAGAAAACATCAGACGCTGGCGGAAACTATCATAATAACCAGTTTTTCCGTCGGTTCGAGCATTAATTAACCGGGCCTCTTCAGCTAAGGGCAAGGGAATTCCCTTACCTTCCAGATAGCGAATGAGGCCGTCCCAATCTTCAGAGGCATAGCCAATTTGGAAATTTTGGATAGTTTCATTGTCTAAGCCACGCGAATTAGCATAAATTTTGGCCGGATGATCAGCTGCCAACCTTTTAAAGTTTTCGACGAAATACTGTGTTGCATATTTAGTGACCAACAACAGTTGACGCTTCTTTTGAGTCGTGGCATCGGCTTTTTCATGCTGATCTTTGCTGTATTCGGGGAGAGTTAAGTTCGCCCGATGCGCCAAATATTCTACCGATTCAGGAAAAGACATCCCATTAAAAGTCTGTAGGAAATGGAAAACGTTGCCGCTTTTATGACAACCAAAACAGTTATACATTTGTTTACCCGGAGAGACCGAAAAACTGGGAGTTTTTTCAGTATGGTCAGGAAAAGGGCATAGGCCCATCATCCCGCCACCGGCAGGTTTTAATTGAGTATACTGAGAAATGATTTCCACCAAATCCGTAGACTCGCGAACCTTATTGATAAAATCTTCGGTAAACTTCATTAAATTGTTTTATGTTAGCTTTGCTTTAATAACTTCGCTGACAATCTTGTTGTCGGCCGAACCCTGAGTTTTCGCACTGACAGCCTTCATTACCGCACCCATATCTTTGATACTGCTGGCTTTAATTTCGGCTATTACCTCAGTCACGATTTTCTCAATCTGGTCCTTTCCTAGTTGAGCTGGCATATATTCTTCTAGAATTTTCAACTCGCCGGCCTCTTTATCAACCAGGTCTTGTCTATTGGCAGCCTTAAACTGATCAATAGACTCTTTTCTTTGTTTCACCAGTTTTTTTAGAACAGTCAGCACGTCATCAGAGGAAATAGGATTGGGTCTTAACTCAATCTCTTTATTTTTTACGGCTGCTTGGACGAAACGAATGACATCCAGTTTTAACTGGTTCTTTTCGCGCATGGCATTTTTCATGTCTGTCATTAATTTATCACGGATTTCCATTAGTACTTTCCCTTCTTAAAATAAAAGGAGTTATAAAATAACTCCTTTTAAAAATGATCATTTCAATTTAAAAAAAACTTATTCGCCGAATCCTCGACGAGATTTCTTAACCGCTCGTTTCCGAGCAGCGATAGATTTCTTTTTCAAACGTACGCTTACTTTTTCAAAGTTCTCACGTTTTTTCACTTCTGAAAGGATACCTGCTTTTTCACATGATTTTTTGAATCGACGGAAAGCTGATTCAAAGCTCTCACCATCACGAATTCTTACTAATGCCACAAAAATCACCTGCCCTTCAAAGTGGTAAAGGGAGGATATAACAAAAAGCAGCGCAAAATGACAATAAAAGATCACATAATCTATGATTTAGATTATGGATCTAACGAAATATGCTGCCAGGCAGTACACAGTGAACTCTGACCCTTATTGGATGTCGATCGCATTAAGGTTAGCTGAACGAGCCGCCGATAAAAAAGAAGTTCCTGTTGGGGCGGTAATTGTAAAAAATAACCAAGTTATATCATGGGCTTATAATCTTCGGGAGAAATGGCAAAGCCCCCTTGGGCATGCCGAACTCATCGCGATACAGCGGGCGAGTAAAGCATTAGGCGCCTGGCGCCTATTGGATTGCACCCTCTATGT
>JAYSSX010000566.1:0-2110 GCA_043720315.1 Pseudobdellovibrionaceae bacterium
CTGGCTGCCCTAGGAGTTTGGGTAGGAGTTGGAGTTTTCTTTTTAGGTCTTGGGTTTTTCAGTCTGGCTATAATCTCATCCATCCTGCTTTTCAAATTAACCAAACTATTATTTCAGGTGTTGGTTTCTTACTTAAAATGGAATGTAAACTTTGTAATCAATAAAGAAGGTGCTGTATGAAAATAACTAATTTATTAATTTTGCTGACCGCGATTACTATGGGTTCCTTTGGAATTGCATCGTACTGCTTCAAAAACTCGAATGTTGATAAAACGCAAATTGCTAAGGCCTTTCAAATGCAGTTTGATAATTCCAACGACCTGGAAGAAGTTAAAGAAGATCTTGACCTTCCCGCGGAACAAGTCGAAAGTATTGAAGTTCATTCCGTCAATACTCACATTGTTTTCTATTCGGACGAAGGCAAAGATGTACGAGTTAAGTTCAAAGCAAAAACCGGTGATAAAAATGGAAAAATTTTTAAGTATAGTTTAGAAGATAAAAATCTAAAGATTGATCTGGTTGATGAGTCTTTAAAGAAGTCCTTCTTTATCCAATGGGATGATGAAAACATCAAGGGCGGGGAAGCAGGACCTGAATTAAAAGTCTATGTTCCTAAGGATTTAAAAAGAGTAAAAATTAATAATGTGAATGGCGAACTTAAAATCAAGCAATTGAATATTGCTGATCTTAAAGTGGAAATCGTCAGTGGTGGCGTACGAATCGAAGATGTTAAGTCTGACAGTATCAGCGTCAGCCAAGTGTCTGGCGATGCAAAATTGGTTAAAGTTCAGTCGCCAAACATAGAAGTCAATTCGGTTTCAGGCAATGTAAGAATTGAAGTGGCTAGCGAAGAAGAATACAATTTCAAGATTCAAACAATGAGCGGTCAAATTCGAAATGAGTTAGGTAGCCCTGAAAATGCTAAAGGTAAAATGAAGATTGTCAGTGTATCGGGCGATATTAAAATCACTCGGACACATTAATGAGTTTTAATTTTTTTGGTTTTAGTATTTAAGGTGTATTCGTCACCGGCTTTTTTGATGGTGGCCGCAATAGTGGCCTCATCCAAAGTTTCACCAGTTTTCACACTGTAAGAAATCATTCCCGTATTCTTTTTCTTCGGAACTAACCTGACTTCGCAGTTTTCTATAGCAGGCAAGGCGCAGACCTGCTGCTTTACCATGGCTTGGCAACCTTCACAGTGCATTCCCTTTACTTCGTAGGTAGTTGTGTCCGATGCAATTAAAGTTTGCGCAGTTAGCAGTAAAAAAACAGTCGTCATTTTCTTCATAAAAAATCCTAATCGCAGATTAGTTAGTAATTTCTTCGCAGTAGTAACCGGCCATTAACCAAGTGCGGTCAACGTGGCACCCTGTGCTTTTCACACGGTAATGTATACCACAAGAATTATAGGCTTCTTTTTTGTCGAAGGAGATTACGTATTGTCCCCAGCGTTGAAACCAAGAAGAGTCCTGCTGAACGCAGGTATTAAAATTAGCTTCCGTCTGTTTTACAGAAACTTCAGCGAAGCTTAAAGTGCTGACTGCCATAGCTGCAGCAAATACGATCTTAGATAACATACAAATCCCCTTTGTTGTTTTTTAGGCTCGGAAAAAGATCGTATAATTTATCAAGCGTCTGTCAAGTTTAAAAACAACGCGGAAAGTTGTTCCTGGTTCATGACTCCAAGATAGTTCTTATTGCGCAGATAACGCGTGCTGTGGCTTTTCCAAGCTTCCGTTAAAGGTAACGAGCTTCGCAATTCGGCAATATACTTTTCAAGTGACACAAAAGGTATGTCGAGTTTTTTTAACTTTAAAAAATTAAGTATATATTCAAAAAGATCCTCGTCCTTTTTCTGATTCAATTCCTCTTTTAAAAAGAAAAAGAAATTCTTAACATCGTCTCGGGACTTAAATAATTGTTGGGCTGTCACTTTTTGAACCAAAGACATTAGTCCCAGTCCCGAACTGAAAAGGCAAAATAATTTATAATCTTTCCATTCGTTTGGAATCATTTTGATATAGTTGTTTGCTGATAATAAATTTCCTAACATTGAATGGATCAATTCATTTTCGGATTCGGAATAAACAACCTCTCGATTGGCATC
>JAYSSX010000567.1:0-2597 GCA_043720315.1 Pseudobdellovibrionaceae bacterium
GCTAGAGGATAACATCATTGATTAACTTAGGTTTTGCCAAACAGGCCAAATTCCACTTTTGTGTTATTTCACTTTTTTTCAACTTTGCGTATTCTTCACCTATTCCGGCGACAAGCACTTCAGCACTGACATCTCCGGAGAAGGGGCTTTTTTTTTCTATCAAAGGCTTCCAATTAAGTGCCAAAAATACTTCTTGGCTGTTGTCCGAAGAACCACTGCTGTATAAATCAAAAACCTACACCGGAGCCCTCTTTTCGGTAGAACAAGATACTTTAAAGGTCGATCTGACGTTGGAAAACTATGCTAAACGTTGGATGAAAGATTATTCGCAGTACGGGTTTGATGTATTAGGGGTGAAGTCCTTCAGCCACAACAAAGATCGTGGGTTAGTCATCGATCTTCTTCAACATAAACAAAATAAACAAATTCGCCAGGCCATTTTCTTATCAAATAAGGATGCTGTGGTACTGACGTGTTTAGCTGATCAGAATGACTTTAAAAACATTCTTACCGACTGCAATCAAATGATAAAAGGGTTTTCTTGGACTAAACCTTTTTTGGAGAAATAGGCGGCTTCTTATCTTTATCAGCAGTCGCCATTTTCTTTGGCCCTGGCACATAAGGTCTATTTGTTGACCTATTAACATGATTCGATTGATGAGGTCTGCTTGTTCCTGACGGCTTAGCTGTGCCACCCGAGTTGATCGCTTTGCTGCTATTAGTACTCGTTGTCTTAGCCGTGCTTCCGCCGAAAAGTCCTTTTAAGAACTTTCCTACTTTTTCAACGATGCTCGGGGCTGTCTTCGCTGCACCCGCCGCACCTTTATTAGAAGGACGCTGCCCATTTGGACGAGCATCTCCACCGGCTGAGTGTCGCGCGCGATTGTCTTGCGGTTTACCACCTTGGTAAGCTCCGTTCGCTGTTTGTGTGTGCGGTTTCCCTTGGGTATCATTATTTTGAAATCTTTTATGAGAATTAGGATGCGAACCCTGCGCTTTGGCATCGCGCGGTTGATCGGCACGGTCTTTATTATAAGGACGATCCCCATTCTGACGATCTGGTCCGCGATCATGACGTTTTTGCTGAGGTTTGCCATGGCCATTAAAATCACGGTCTTGACGGTTTCCGCTGCCGCCTTGTTTGCGTGGCCCACGATCTCCGCCGCCTTGACGTCCATCATTACGCTGGAATCGAGGCTTTGAATCACCATGACCATGATAAGAATCTCGCTGGAAAGACTTAAATTCAGTCACAAGCTCCGTATCTTCGATCCAACCTTGGCCCAATTTGGCTTTTAAGTAGGTTTCTACTCTTGCCAAAGAATCGACATCTAAATCTGAAACTAATGAATAAGCCGTTCCCATGGCACCTGCACGGCCAGTACGACCAATTCGATGCACGTAACTTTCAGGATCTTGTGGCATTTCGTAATTAATAACTAAGTCCACACCTTTAATATCTAGTCCCCTAGCTGCAACATCAGTTGCTACCAGAATATTACGATCATTTTCGGCCTTAAATAGTTCGATGACTTTATTCCGTTGTGCTTGGGTCAATAAACTTGAGATCCCCATTGCTGGGATTTGATTAGCTGATAAAAAGTCTGAAATTCTTTCGACATTATTTTTAAAATTACTAAAAATAATGGCCTGGCGAGGATTATGTTTTTTTAACAAACTTAAAAGATACTTTGGTTTGTCTTCTTGACCGACATGAAAAATTTCATCTTTTACATTTTCAGCTTTTGCCTGGTCTTTGCTGACATTGATTTCAATAGGTTCTGCACCAAATTGATAGGCCGTATTTAAAACATCGAAATTTAATGTGGCACTAAAAACCAAAAACTGTCTGTCATTCGGAATTCGTTGCAAGATGTACTTCATGTCATCTTTGAAACCCATATCAAACATTCGATCGGCTTCGTCAAACACGATAGCGCGAACCATTTTAAGATCTATGTAATGCTCTTTATAAAGGTCAATCAACCGACCAGGTGTCGCCACAATAAAATCTAAACCGTTTTTAACAGCTTCCGTTTGTTTATCGTAACCAGTTCCTCCGTAAAGAGGATAACCTTTTAGGCCGCTGGAAAAACAAAGTTTCTGAATGTTCTCATAAACTTGTTCAGCCAATTCACGAGTAGGAACTAAAATCAAAATAAATTGATTCGCACGCCATTGATTGAATGCTCGCGGATCTGTTTCGCGCGGAACATCCGTTTCCGTAGCCATTCTTGCTTTAGATTTTAAGATTCGATCAATCAGCGGAACTAGAAAGGCCGCTGTTTTACCTGTCCCCGTCTGTGCTAAACCGGCAATGTCTTTGCCTTCTAATACCAGCGGAATGCATTTCTCCTGAATATCAGTGCATTGTCCATAACCTAATTTTTCAATATCTTGTATTAATGTGGGCTCTAAATTCAGTTCCGAAAATTGCACCTTTTACCTCAAAATAGTGAAGCTACTGACATTAGTTTAAAATGTCAAAGAACGCGCTTCATTAGCCTATTGAATGACCTAAATTTTTTCATTTGGGTTTCATTTATTGGCCTTTGTTTGCCTAATGCTGCAGGTAGGCATAAGAGAACTTTATGCCA
>JAYSSX010000568.1:0-1501 GCA_043720315.1 Pseudobdellovibrionaceae bacterium
ACGTTATCATTGGTTAGATCAGTTGCGCGCCCTTGCAATGATCATGATGGCGATCTATCATTTCAGTTTTGATTTAAATTATTTTTAACTGTTTTTGTAATGCTATCCTTGACCGTTGTCGCACAAGAACAGAGTGATAGTGAGGAGATCCAGCCTGGTTCTGAAAGTATGATTAAAAAGACCACTGAAGAAAAGGATGGAGTCACAACCGAAACCGTCCACGCCGGCAAAGTGAAATCGCGCAAAGGTGGACCCAAAGTTGGACAAATCGAAGATTCAGAAACGGGCAAATTTAAAAAACGTTTCGAATCACTCAATTTATCGGCCTTTGGCTTTGGTCCCTACACGGGACAGAATGTGGGCAATAATAAAGTAATGTACGGACTTTCCTTTGGTAAAATTTGGGACCTTAAAGAAGCCTGGGAAATTCGGGCTGATCTTTTTGGCGCATTTAACTCTGTAGGTTCATTTATTAATTTTGGTTTGGGACCCGATTACATTTTTAATGATGGCGATATTTCTCCGTTTTTAGGTGGTCAGTTAGGTTATGGTTTTGCCAAAGCTGATGACACCAGTAAGGGAAGTTTTTATGCCCAAGCCAATCTAGGTTTAAAGATGTTCCGATTATCAACCACTCAATTAGAGGTATTAGGTTCTTACAGTATGTTACTTGTTGAAGGAAACTTTAATATCCTTGGAGTGCAGTTAAGATTGCTTTATTGAAACAATTCTCACGGGCAACCTTGATGTTGTAAAAAGGCAGCCAAATAATATTGTCGATGCTTCTGGGCAAATTTAACGATTGAAAAATTCTTTTCTGGGTACGATTCACAATGGATTCCCCATTTTATTTTGTACATTGGTTCGATCAAGTTATTTTCTATCATGGCAAATAGGGCTCGAGAATTAAAATCAGTTTCCACAAAGGGATCACCCTCTTTTTCTAATAGCAAATCAATAATTTTAGCTTTGGAATCGTTATCTCCGGTTCCATAGACGGCATAAGCAAGGGCATTAAAGTTTTTCTGATCAAGGCTATTTACCTCAACATTCAGTTCAATTAACTTCCGAACCAATTCTAAATGACCAAAATGGCAAGCGGACATTAAGGTCGAATGATCATGTTCGTTGCGAAAATTCCAGCTCAATTTATTTTCATCATGCATTTGGCTGAGGCGTTCAAAATCACCGTCTTTGACTGCTTTAAACCATCTATTTTTTAATTCCGGAGTCGGGCTACTTGCTTTTTGTTGGCAAGAAAAAATTCCTATGCAAATGACTATTAAAAACAAAATCTTAGAGACGGAATTTAAATAAGTCATTCAGCTAGTTTTTTGATTTCCGGTTCGGTCAAACGATGCATCGTCCACTCGTTCATGGGTTTTGATCCCAACCTCAAATAAAGCTCAATGGCCTTTTGATTCCAATTCAGAACCGACCATTCCATTCGCCCACAGTTTCTTTGTAGAGCGATTTTGGCTAGCTGCGAAAGTAAAGCCAT
>JAYSSX010000569.1:0-1870 GCA_043720315.1 Pseudobdellovibrionaceae bacterium
GGAAGCCTGCTACCGTTGGAATGCAAACTAATCAAATGACCGCGTGAATTAATGTATTTTATCCAATCTACGAAGTCGGGATTTAATGTTGGTTCGCCGCCGGAAATAACGAAACTAACTTTACTGTTTTTTGCGAACACATTTAAAATTTTATCAGTGGCAGCGATCAACTCATCGAGTGTTTTGTGACGATCTGTTTTGTTGTGCACTTCCGGCCAACAATAACTGCAGTCGTAATTACAACGTCTCCCAATTTCCCAAAAGATCTGTTTTAAACTAGCCGTATGCGTTCTTTCAATGGCCACCATGTCTTGGCTATTAACGTCAGAACCATTATCAAGGGACATAGAAGTTTGGTTGAATGTTTTAACTAGGAACTTTTTGTTTTCCTCGGATTTAACTTTGGGAATAAAAATATCGGCACCACAGGGACAGGCCTTTCGAGTACATTGAATCCAATCTTCAGGAAGATTAAAATCAGAGAAAATATTTCCTAACTTCCCACCAACCCAACAGGATCCAACATAGATGTCGCCATCCATGTTGATTTGCAGACTTTCTACACCAGCCCCACATTTCCAGCCTTCAAAATAGTTTAACTTTTTGGCTACAAAGTCATCCGTACTGTAGTCAAAATAACTATTCTTATTTGTGTAGACCCTGATGGGTCTGCCTGGAGTCAGTTCCTTTTCCATCATGTCTCTTTATTGTTAGCGTTCCACGCGATATTTAAAAATCGTAAATAAAAATCTAAATCCATCGACAAATATATTTAATTTCGAATTACCTATTCGTTTTTTATAGGTAATGGGAAGTTCAACGACTGGCCATTTTTTCCTTAAACAAATTAGACTCATGGCCAAAGCAAAATCCAACTGGTCGGGAGTATGATCAATGAACTCATGGAGATCTTTTTTTCGAAAAACGCGCATTCCAGAACAACTGTCTTTCAAAAGTGCGCCATAAATTAAATAAATGGTCACAACGTAAAGCAAGTTTCCGACTTTACGAGAAAAAGGCATGTCGGTAATAAGGGACAAGCGGTCCCCTAACGACATTTTAATGTGAGGATCTTGTAAAACTTCACAAAGCTGGACCAGTTCTTCAGGATCATAAGTGGCGTCCATATCTAAAAAACAAATGAGTTCCGAAGTTGCTTGTCTGAAACCAGTTTTCAAAGCCGCTCCATAGCCCCTGTTTTTTTCATGTTTTGTGATGGTAATATCTTGATATAATTGAAGTATTTTTATTGATTGATCTTGGGAGCCGTCATCAACAACGATAATTTCGCGCAAAGTAATACCATGCTCACTTAACAATGATTTTGCCGATTGAACTTTACCAATCACCGTAGAAATTGCAGTTTCTTCGTTAAAATTAGGTATAACTAGCGTTAAAGATTGGTCTTTGGTCTGGATCATAATTTAGGTATCAAATTAAGACAAAAGTAATTTATTTCAAGATTTTTCTTATTAAAATTAGTTATTTGAGCTTAATATTAAGTATCGTATCAAAAGCTCGTTTTTATAGCCCATCAGGGGGACCAATGAGGCACGTTAGAGATTTTTTAAACAGATTAAAAAAGCAAACTGGATCGTCTTTAGCCGAGATGATGGTTGTTACTGGAATCATGGGAATCGTTGGAATTGGTATAGCCACGTTGATGACCAATATGACAGCTACCCAGCAGAAAACCAATGTTGTAGCGGTTTTGGGGCAAAAAAGACAAATAGTTTTGGATTCCATTTTAGATGGTAAAGCTTGGGCTAACACGGTTGCTTTTTCAAATGATTCGGCTCCCGCTACTTTCGGAACGCAGAATCCAGGGCTGAAATGTATGCAGCTGCCTTTTTACAATTGTCAAAATGGA
>JAYSSX010000570.1:0-2312 GCA_043720315.1 Pseudobdellovibrionaceae bacterium
ACTAGAAATTCTGAATTATCCATCAAGATTGGGATTTCACCTTGATTGATAACTACACCCTTTCCGGCTGGAACCTGCACCTTTAAATCCGCGATGTTATTAACTGTTGACTCAACCAGTCCTTCAAGTACACAAATATTTTCACTGGAATCTGTACTAGAAATAAAAAACTCTGTCCCACGGACTCCGGAAACGGTGGACCTAGTTTCAAATTTCCATTTTTTCGCTTCTTCGGGTTGGATCTTCACTCGAATTTTTCCGGATTCCAAAAGTAACTTAGCCTTTTCTTCGGAATCAATATGCGAAATTTTGAGAACAGCATTGCTACCGACCCAAGTTTTGGAGTCACCTTCGCTCAGTAAAACTTTTTCGGTTTTTCCCACAATCAGAGTGTCGTTATTTTGCAACACGGTTCCGGCAGATAGATTTTGCAGTTGCCCGTAATGGAGTAATTGTGGATTGCCAGGGCCTTCTTTCTTTTGGAAAGTCCATCCTGAAAGTAAAATCAAAAAAGCAAAATAAACGGAGTAGCTAAGTGAGACGTGGCGTTTCATGCGTCCAATTCCTGTTCTTCGACATTTCGCTGCCACAGCAGGATTGCCGACTAAAGCGGCTTTTCAGTTAAAACCAACATGTTTGATTTGGGAAGAGTTTTCTTCTATAAGAATTTCATTATCCGGCTAAAATTTTTACTTTGCGGCCTCATTTGTTTGATAAGCAGTGTCAAATAGTCTATATTCGAACAGCTAATAAGAGGGTGTCAATGTCAAAACTAGTTGCTAACGGTCCGGTATTTCAGGTTGGTGATAATGCGGTTTACCCTGGCCACGGTGTCGGCAAAATCGTAGCTATCGAAACCAAAGAGATCATGGGCAGTAAATGTGATTTCTATGTTGTCCAAATTATGGAAACGGGGATGAAGGTTCTGATTCCTAAAAATAACGTTGCTTCGGTAGGACTCCGTCCTATTATCAATCGGGAGGAAGCAGCTAAAGTTTTAGGCATTTTAAAACAGAGCGATGTTAAAATCGACAACCAAACTTGGAATCGTCGATATCGCGAATACATGGAAAAAATTAAAACGGGCTCGGTTTATGAAATCGCAGAAGTTTTAAGAGACCTTTTCGTGCTTAAAGTAGATAAAGAGCTCAGTTTCGGTGAGCGTAAAATGTTAGATACAGCTCGTACTTTGTTACTAAAAGAGCTGACTTTAACAATCCCGCAAGACGAACTGACTGCTGAATCTGAAGTTAAGTCGATCTTTGGATTAAATCCGTAATAGATCTTATAACAAATTTTAATAATTTTTTTAAAAGGCTGGAATCCCAGCCTTTTTTATTTTGCACATAAGTCATCACTCCCATTTCTCAAATTTTCCTATTACAATGGGAGTTTTACGGAATCGCCTTAAAGAAAGGTCTTATGAGCGCATCGCAAAATCTCGAAGTACGCCTCCGGTTCGCCCCCAGTCCCACTGGATATCTTCACGTTGGCGGGGCACGAACCGCTTTATACAATTACCTTTATGCAAAAAAAATGAATGGAAAATTTATTTTGCGTATTGAAGATACGGATCAGGCTCGAAGCACTGAAGAAGCATTAAGAATGCAAGTCAGCGATTTAAAATGGTTGGGCTTGGATTGGGATGAGGGGCCTAACCCAGAAACACTCAAAGATATTGGACCCTACGGTCCTTATCGTCAGTCGCAAAGATTATCCATCTATAAAAAAGTGGCTGATCAATTGATCGAAGCTGGAAAAGCCTACTACTGTTTTATGACAGACGCTGAAATTGATCATCAGCGCGAACAATTCAAAACTCAAGGCAAACCACAACACGTCGAAAGCCCTTATGCGGACTGGTCCAAAGACAAAGCATTGGAAAAGCTGAATGCGGGAACAACAGCTGTCGTTCGATTTAAAACTAAAAATTTAAAAAAAGATTTTAAGTTTAACGATATAGTACGCGGAGATATTACTTTTCCTTCCGACATGGTGGGAGACTTTGTTTTATTGAGAAGCGACGGAATGCCGGTTTACAACTTTTGTTGTGTGGTTGATGACTACATGATGAAGATCAGTCATGTGTTACGCGCCGAAGAGCATCTGCCAAATACCTTAAGACAGATGATGATTTATGAAGGTATGGATTGGAAGATGCCATTGTTTGGACATTTATCTATTATTTTAGATGAAGATAAACAGAAGTTATCTAAACGTAAAGGCGCTACCAGTTGCAACGAATTTAAAAATGAAGGCTACCTTCCGCAAGCTCTGAAAAATTTCATTGCATTGTTGGGTTGGTCACATCC
>JAYSSX010000571.1:0-3010 GCA_043720315.1 Pseudobdellovibrionaceae bacterium
ACTACTTTTTGCGTCTAATATCCGGGACGGCGCAAAAACTGGATTTTTCTTGGATCAAAGGGACAATCGTTTTTTAATTCAAAACTTCGCAAAAGACAGAACGGTTCTAAATCTGTTCAGTTACACCGGAGGATTTTCGCTATTTGCTGCCGCCGGGGGCGCTAAAAAAATTACCAGCGTAGATATTTCCAAGGCAGCTACAGCAGCAGTAAAAAGAAATTTTGAACTGAATCAAATTAAAACCGAACGCGAAGACATCGCCGCCGATGCCTTTGATTTTGTCGAAAAGGAAATTTTACAAAAGAAGAAATATGACCTAGTTATCACCGACCCTCCCAGCTTTGCACCAAATGAAAAATCGGTACCACAAGCCACGGCCGCCTATACAAAGATATTCTCAAATTCAATCCGATTGGTTGAGGATGATGGGCTTTTCGCGGCAAGTTCTTGCTCTAGCCACATCTCTACAGAAGTCTTTTTAGAAATCACCCGTGAGGCTTTTTCAAAGGCCAAAAAACGGGGCACCCTAGTACATTTAGGCACCCAGCCAGTTGACCATCCCTATCCCTTAATGATGTCAGAACTACGCTATCTTAAATTCGCATTATTTAGAGTTGAATAATATCGTTTCAATTTGAAACACTTTCTTATTCAGACAATCCCCGCAAATTCCGATATAATAATCAGACGGGGAAACAATGAAAAGCGTTCGTATAGCTCAACTAAGAGCCCAACTTAAAAATGCCGTGTTGCTGATATCAATTGGTTCACTTCTTCTTTTCTACGTCAATTGTAGCTTTTCAAAAAGCGATACGACTTCAACCCCCGCTTTCCACAAACAGTCTGACAAATTGGAATGGATCAAAACAATTGATCAGATTTTTTTGGGCGAAACCTATAAAATGCAATTAGGAAAATTAAGTTTCACTGATCTGCAGGAACCCGTCTATTTCCAGTGGGTCTCTAACTGCGATAGCCTTTGCCCTACTGTTGTCATTGCCAACCCCTATGCCGGCATTGACTGGACAGGCGAACCTGGTGATGAAAAATGGTGGCGACGCAGTGGTTCCGATGTCGGGTACATGTACAGTGATGAAGATGGGCCTAACTACAATTCAGGAACGACGCCTGGCAAACTGTTTTACCAAAGACAAACACCCGAACAATCGTTTCAAATGGGGGCCCTTTTTGTACCTAACAAAGTTTCCCTGCTGATAATAAACAATAGATTTTACCGAGGCCGCAGCCTAAAGACTTATGTCGAAGAATTTAAGAAGGTGACCAGATACTTTTTAGAGCAAAAAAAGATCGATTCTAAAAAAATGGCTTTGTTTGGTGCTTCGTTGGGAGGATTTATAGCTGTCCAAGCATCACTAGATGAAGAAATAAATCCCAAAGCCCTTATTTTAGAAAGTCCGCTAATCGATTTAAAAAATCAAGTAAATCACATTTTAGACTATCCAAATTTAATATCAGATAAAACGGTATTGCAGAAATACTCTGACTTTTTTGAACCGTACATAAGAAGAGTTTATTTATTCACTAAAGGCCATCCTGTTGACAATGCGAAGGAATATCTGCCTTACCAACTAGAAACCGCTGCGAAGAATTTAAAATCTGAAACTATGGTTATGCATGACACTTGGGACACTTTAGTTCCCTTTGATAATTCTTTACAGTTTCAAAATCAGTCCTCAAGCCTAACCCAGCTGTTCCTTTATCAACACTCCAGCGGAATCGACTGGAATACTTTTAAAATGGATCACTGGCAGCCGACAGAGGGAATGAGCGGAGAAAACGCTTGGCCTTGGTACCACTTATTTGTTTACAAACGGATCCTAACCGAAGACCAACCTAAAACAGTGTACTACGACTACTATAAACTTGCAGCCAGCATTAATGAAGTGAAGCAAGCAAAAGACCGTGGGCAAGATATTAGTTGGTTCAAAGTTCGTTTGCTTGATCTGTGTTTACCGAATTTAACCATGAACGATTATACTTCTCAGATTCCAACGGTGACGGGTGTCCAATTTCTACAACATGTAATGAAAGAAATCTTCAAATTTGATAAACCCGAAAATCAAATATGCGACGAAGTAAAAAATTTCAATCTTTGAAAGCCAATTTAAAACGAAATAAAAGTTAGACCACTATACCCGATTTGCCTCGTTCAAAGAAAAATGTAAACAGAATTAAACAACGGTGGAAATACTTTTTCCGCCGCAATTGCAGTTGGAACAAAGGATGCACAGGATTTGCTTTTAATGACAAATAATACTTCTCGTTTAACTGTTTCGGCAAATGGGAACGTGGGTATTGGCACGATTCCGAACGCAAAACTTACGATAAATGGCGCGGCCGTTTCCATGCCCCAAATTATTTCGACGGGAGCCAATTTGGATTTGTCGCTTTCAAATACTCTTTACCTTCAAAGTGCGGCTGGGAGTACGATCACAAATAAATTCATCTATTCAATACAGGCAATTCAGGATGGCGACTCGATGGAATGTTTTGTCAGTTGGGTTACGGGTTATATTTAACCCATGAAAATCTTTGGAATCTTTTTAATTTCAATATTAACAGCTGTGAATTATTGATAAGTACAACCACAACACCATCAAGGATAAATAGTGCTTAAAGGAAAAAAAATAAACTTAATATTAATTATTTTTTCGCCAGTATTGCCGGCTGTAAAAAAGGAGTGCCCATTTTATCCGGCGGAGCTACACCCGATACCAATGCCCATATACCCAGAGGTCAAATTTCATCGATCAATAGCGGTAACTACAAACTAAAAAGTTCAGTTAAATCCAAATAATCATAGTCCTTTTAGTGCGTGTAAAATTTGATCTAGTTTTGCCAGAAACTGTGATTTGGCTTTTTTATCCATAGGCGAAGGGCCGCCTTTGATCTCACCAAAATGTCTTAGGTTTTGCATCAATTCGCGATTCGCAACCGCTGAACCAATATTATCTTCGGTAAATTCATTGCCTTTGTGGCCCAAGGCACG
>JAYSSX010000572.1:0-9033 GCA_043720315.1 Pseudobdellovibrionaceae bacterium
ATTTTAATTGGAGTCACCGATCAAAACATTAGTTTGATTAAAACATTAAGTCTTCTTGATGAAGATATTCCCGAAGCAACTCCGCAAACTTTTGCCGAAGTAATGCCTAAAGAAATATTTAAAACAAAAATTCCAAGCATTAAAATGCATTCTAAGATTTCAGACGAAGATTTTTCATTTGTAGGAATTAAAGATGCTGTGTCTGAGAAATTGAAAGACATGAGGAACTTGGGGTGAAGTCGTTTTTAAATAATAAAAATACAAAATGGTTTCTTGGTTTCTTCTTTGGAATGTTGCTGTTATCGGTTCCGGCTTTGGCACAGGTCACTTTGCCTTCCGTTAATTTAGGATTCAAATCAGTCGATAACCCAAACGAAGTTGTTAATGCGATTAAAATCATTTTGGTTTTAACCATTCTTAGTTTGGCGCCGGCCATCTTAATTATGATGACCAGCTTTACTCGTATCATAATAGTTCTTTCCTTCTTAAGACAAGCCATGGGTGTTCAGCAAATGCCACCGAATCAACTTCTGGTGGGATTGTCTTTATTTTTAACTTTTTTTATTATGGGGCCGGCCTTTAAAGAGATTAACACCAATGCCCTTCAGCCGTATTTAGCAGGTACTTTAGCGCAAGATAAGGCATTGGAAAATTCATTGGCTCCGCTAAGAAAATTCATGTTCCATCAGACTAGGCCTTCCGACTTATCTTTGTTTGTTAGGCTTGCAAAAGTAGAAAAGCCAAAGACATTGGCTGATGTTCCAACTTTAGTTCTGATTCCGGCTTTCATCGTTTCGGAAATGAAAACGGGTTTTCAAATTGGTTTTATTATTTTCCTTCCTTTCTTAATTATAGATATGGTTGCTGCCAGCGTATTGATGGCAATGGGTATGATGATGTTACCACCAGTCGTAATATCGCTTCCCTTTAAAATTATGCTTTTTATTTTAGTTGATGGATGGTCCCTGTTGATTGGTTCCCTTGTTAAAAGTTTCGGTTGAAAAGGAAAGGTCTTAAGGTATGGGTGAAGATTTAGTCATTCAGTTGGGTCAAGATGCGCTTCGCACAACTGCGATGTTGGCAGCACCCATGTTGATCAGCACACTTGTGATCGGTCTTGTTGTCAGTATTTTCCAGGCCCTAACTCAGATTAACGAGGCGACATTATCCTTTATTCCGAAAATGGTTGTGATTGCTGTCGTTATCATTTTAGCCGGTCCTTGGATGTTGGATTTAATGAGTACTTATACAACCAACTTATTTGAAAATATTAGCACTTATGTTCGTGAATAGCTTTTTTGAAAAGATAAGGGATTAGTTTGAACAGTTTTCTATTTCCTGAAGGTCAAATTGTAGCCGTCGCATTAATTTTTATGCGAATGGTGGCCTTTGTTGTCGCGGCCCCTGTTTTGGGTGTTCAAACCGTTCCGACTTCTTTAAAAATTCTTTTAAGTCTAATTTTAGCTTTAGTGCTATTGCCTATCGTAAAATACCAACATATTGAACTGATTAAAATTAATGAAGAACTTATTTTAATGGCGATGAGAGAAATTGCAATCGGATTGATTTTAGGGTTTTTAATGAAGTCATTTTTCTTTGCTATAAGTGTTATGGGTGAAATCATTAGTTTATCGATGGGTTTATCATCTGCGCAGATTTTTAATCCAGCTCTTGGAATTCAGTCGAATATCATCGAACAATTCGAAACAGTAATAGCGACTGTTTTATTTTTATCAATGAATGGTCATTATCTTTTTCTTTCGGGTATGGCAGACAGCTTAAACGTTCTTCCTGTTGCATCTTTAACTTTCAAATATGAATCGTTTATACATATGGCGGGATTGGCTCAAGAAATTATGCTGATTGGGATTAAAATGGCTGCGCCGATTTTGTTGGCGGTTTTTTTAACGAATGTATCAATGGGTGTTTTAGGTCGAGCCGTTCCGCAAATTAATATTTTGGTTACCAGTCTATCAGTCACGGTGATGTTAGGGATATTTATACTATTTATTACAATGCCTTTAACTGTGAATGAGATGCAGGGATTGATGAACGAAATGTCTGATTACTTTTTTAAATATATGAAGGTGTTATAGTGGCAGATTCAGATAGTGAAAAGACAGAAGAAGCCACGCAGTCCCGACGGGATGACTTTCGGAAACGCGGTCAAGTAGCCCACTCGAAAGAGATGGCCAGTGCTTTGATATTAGTTTCGGCTGCGACAATGGCGGTTTTTTTGGGTCGGTTCTTTTTAAAAGAACTATTTGAAGTCTTCAATTATGCGTTGGGGCCCGATATGGTACTTGCCATTCGATCGGGAGACCTTTTTTCGGCTGCAAAATTTGCTTCTATTAAGTTCACAATATTAGTACTTCCGGTTTTGGGAATTTCACTGTTGTTAGGAATTGGATCTTCAGTTCTACAAACCGGTTTTTTAACAGTGGAAGATGCATTAAGTCCTAAATTTGATAAAATTAATCCTTTAGAGGGATTAAAACGAATGTTTAGTTTACGTAACGTGGCTGAGTCGGTGAAAGCGCTTTTAAAATTGTCTTTTATCGCGTTTCTTACATATCTGATTTTAAAAGGGGAATTTCACCAGATTCCTTATCTGTCGCAGTATTCAATTCAAGAGATGTTGACCTACATGGGCATGGTTCTTTTTAAATTGTTATTCGGCATTGGAATGGCCATGACCGTTTTGACTGTTGCTGATTACTTTTATCAGCGCTGGGATTTAAATCAAAAAATGATGATGACTAAACAAGAGGTCAAAGAAGAACATAAATCGCGCGAGGGGGATCCGATGATCCGTGCGCGAATTCGACGCATCCAACGGGAAATGTCGAATCGTCGTATGATGGATAAAATTCCCAAGGCGGATGTGATAATTACGAATCCCACCCATATTGCCGTTGCTTTAAAATATGATCAGAATTTGCCGGCACCTCAGTTGATTGCAAAGGGCGCTGATTTAATCGCAGAAAAAATTAAAGAAATTGCACGTACTCATAATATTCCAATTATTGAAAACAAACCTTTGGCTCGCACCATCTATAAAACAATGAAATTAGGACAAGTTATTCCTAAAGAACTGTTTGTGGCGGTGGCCGAGGTATTGTCTTACGTTTATCGATTACGTAAAAGGGCTGGTAGATAGTGGAACAAATTTTTCAGTTTATAAAACGCTTTGATAAGGTAACTAAAAACGTCGATCTGATGATCGCTTTTGGTTTACTAGCCGTATTAGCAGTCATGATCGTTCCATTGCCTCCGGTACTTTTAGACATCGCACTGACTTTTTCATTATCAATCAGTATTTTGATATTACTCGTTTCTATTTATATCAACAAAGCATTGGAATTCAGTGTATTCCCGTCGCTACTATTATTAACGACTCTATTTCGACTTGCTCTGAATGTCGCAACGACTCGATTAATTTTAACGCATGGACATGAGGGTGAACATGCGGCTGGTTCGGTTATTTCGGCTTTCGGTAACTTTGTTGTCGGAAATAATTACGTCATCGGTATCGTAGTATTTATAATTCTAGTCGTGATCAACTTCATAGTTATCACGAAAGGTTCGGGCAGGGTTGCAGAGGTCGCTGCGCGTTTCACTTTAGATGCGATGCCAGGTAAACAGATGTCGATCGACGCGGATTTAAACGCCGGTTTGATCAACGAACAAGAGGCGCGTAAACGCCGTCAAGAAATCGAACAAGAAGCCGATTTTTATGGAGCCATGGATGGTGCCAGCAAGTTCGTCCGAGGAGATGCCATTGCCGGTATCATTATCACTTTAGTAAACATCATTGGTGGTCTATTAATTGGTGTTCTTCAAAAGAACTTGGATTTCGCAACCGCTGCAAAATATTACACCATGTTAACGATAGGTGATGGATTATTAGCACAGATCCCTGCGCTGATTATTTCTACCGCAGCAGGTACTGTGGTTACTCGTTCGTCGCGCTCTGGAAAAAATATGGGTGCGGAAATGGCAAGTCAGTTATTGATGAATCCACGCGCGGTAACTATTTCGGGCGGTGTGATTGGATTTTTAGCACTGGTTCCAGGTTTACCTACAATTCCGTTTCTCATGATGGGTGGATTTTTGGGCGGTTTATCTTGGGTCATCCAAAAATACAAAGTGGAAGAAGTAGAAAGCGATCGCAAAAAGGCCGAAGAAGTCGCGACGGGACCAAAAAAGGAAAACATCGAATCATTGTTGCCTTTGGATATGTTGGAATTAGAAGTTGGTTTTGGATTGATTAATATTGTCGAAAGTGAACAAAAAGGTGATTTATTAGAACGAATCGCCAGCATTAGAAAACAATTTGCATTAGATTTGGGAATCTTAATTCCAAGCATACATATTCGTGACAATTTGCAATTAGGTTCGGGCGAATATCGCCTTTTGATCAAGGGAAATAAAGTCGGTGGTGGAACGTTACGTCCTGATGCCCTATTGGCAATGGATCCAGGTAATACTACTGATACGATTGATGGAATTCCAACCAAAGAACCTGCCTTCGGTTTAGATGCTCTTTGGATCGGAAGCGGACAAAAGGAAACTGCCGAGATGGCCGGTTATACAGTTGTGGACCTATCGACTGTTATTGCCACGCATCTTACAGAAATCTTACGTACGCATGCGCATGAATTGTTAGGTCGCCAAGAAGCGCAAACACTATTGGAAAACTTCAAGAAAACACACCCTAAAGTAGTTGAAGATCTGATTCCAGATCCAATGAATTTGGGCCAAGTGGTTCGTGTACTACAAAATTTGTTAAAAGAACAAATTACTATTCGGGATCTTCGGACCATTTTTGAAACTTTGGCTGACGAAGCCGGTAAAACTAAAGACATTGAAGTATTAACTGAAGGCGTACGAAAGGCCCTTGCGCGAGCGATTACGGTAAAATATAGTTCCGACAATTCTAATGTCAGCGTAATGACTCTACATCCAAATATCGAAGAAACCATTGCAAATTCATTATTGCAAACCGAACAAGGTGTGCAATTAGTAATGGATCCACATCAGGCGCAAAAGTTAATTACCAATATTGCGAAGACGGTTGAAAGACATCCTGAAATTGCTGGTCAACCTATTTTATTAACCAGTCCAACCTCACGAAGACATTTATTTAAGTTAACTCATCGTTTTATTCCGCAGTTGATAGTGCTTTCTCATAATGAATTAACAACCGATGCTAACGTTAAGTCGGTTGGAGTAGTGGAGATATAAATGCAGGTAAAGAAATTCGAAGCCAGATCTATGAAGGAAGCTTTGCAAATGGTGAAGTCCCAATTAGGACCTGAAGCCATTATCTTAAGCGCTCGGGATATCAACCGCGGTTTCGGTTTAGTTGGTCAGAGCAGTGTAGAAATTACGGCCGCAATTACTGACGAATATTTGCACAAGAAAAGATTTGTTGAAAGCCGTCTGAAAGAAGACCAAAGACAAAAACTAATGGCCACGCCTGCAAAAATGCAAAGACAAGTGATCGACAAAATGGTGAATCGCTATGTTGAGCAGAATAATCCGAAAGTAAAAGATATTCCGTTGGCAGCAAATAATCAGGTTACCGGTCGCCGTTATATTGATATTCATGATGATTTACCTGAGCATACAGTCCCTAGATATGTCGATATTCAAGATAACGACCAAGGTTCTGTTCAAGAATTGGGTGGACGAGCGCAACTTCGCATTAAATCTGCAGCGCAGTCTGCTTGGAATGCGATGAACATGCATGTCGAGCCGCCCAAACCCGAGTCAAAATTGAACGTTGGTATTCAGCAAGTTCGCGAGGCATTGGGATTGTCCAATCACAAGGAAGAAACAGCAACAAGAGCCGCTGGCCAAACTACAGAAATTTTGAACTTAAAAAATGAGATTCAAACTTTAAAACAGGTAATCAATCAATTCAGTAAAATGCCACAGAATATGGCGGGTACTCATCCAGGGGCCCAGTATGGTCTACCTTACGAATTTAGTTTTTCTTATGATAAATTAACGACGGCCGGAATAGCTGAAGACGTTGTCGCAGATATTTTAACCAAAGCCCAACAGACAATGCCAGTTGCCCGTGCTAAAAATAAGGCCCTCATCGATGCCTGGGTTGCAAAATTTATTTTGGACACGACCGAAATTGCTTCAGATAAAAATACAAAAAAGATAAATTGTTTTGTTGGCCCGGCGGGATCAGGAAAAACGGCAGCCTTAGTAAAAATGGCAAGTCGACTTATCGTTAAAGAAAAGAAAAAAGTTCTTATACTGACAACTGATAGCTATAAAGTGGGTGCCGCTGATCAACTTAAGATCTATGCGCAGATCTTAAACGTTCCGTTTGCAGCAATTCGCAATGCGGGCGATTGGGTGTCGATTTTAAAACAAATGAACTATTTTGATTTTATCTTAGTCGACTTTCCAGCAAGCAGCATGAAAACAATGGATGATATTTCCCAAATAAAAAGTTTACTTCCAGCCGATCTCAGTCAGGTAACGATTAATTTAGTTCTTTCGGCAACAGCAAAAGATATTGATTTGACTGAAACCGGAAAACGCTACCGTCCTTTAGGATTTCATAACTTCATTTTTAATAACTTAGACGAGTCCACACAGCATGGTTCCATCTACAACTTAATGATCAAGTACAAAACTCCGTTATTGGGTTTTGGAATTGGGACCAAAATTCCGGAAGATTTCGAGCCGGCCACTAAAGAAAGACTTTTAGATCTCATATTCAAACTTACTAAATTCAAAAGTAGTCAAGAAAGGTAATGCCAATGTCAGCAACAGTACACAGAACCAAAACAGTCAGCATCACATCTGGAAAAGGTGGAGTCGGAAAAACCACTTTGACTGCAAATATCGCTTGCGCCCTAGCCGCAATGAACAAAAAAGTTTTAATCCTGGACGGTGATTTAGGAATGGCTAACGTTGATATTTTCTTTGGCGTAAAAACCAGACACAATATTTATGATGTTATTAGCGGAGAAAAGCACATTTCCGAGATCATTACTGAACTCACACCTAATATCTCATTGATTTCTGGGGGTAGTGGAGTGGTTGAGCTCAATCGACTTAATTTTCATCATCGTCAAAGTTTGCTAGATTCAGTTTCTTCAATAGATCATACGTATGACTATCTTTTGATCGATACAGCGCCAGGGCTATCAGATAACGTCTTATATCTGAATGCTGCAGCTCAGATTGCCTCAGTTATTATTACACCAGATCCAGCATCCTTTGCGGACTCTTACGCTTTGATTAAAACTTTGTACACTGAATACAAAGAAACTCACTTCTCTATTATCTGTAATCAAGTAAGAGATGAAATTGAAGGTTTATCGCTGTTTAATCGCTTTAATGAGGTGGTGAATCGCTTTCTATTTATCGGACTAGACTACTGGGGTGCAGTTGCCTTTGATCCTTCGATTAAGAAAAACAACCAAGCACAACGTCTCATTTTGAAACAAGATCCTTATGCCGAGGCTTCAAAACAAATTATGTCTATTTCCAGCAGGTTAGATCGCAGCCTTTATCGGGCGAACAATAAAAGCGGCCTCCAGTTCTTCTGGGAACAGGTCGTTGGGGTGGCATAGATTTTTTGGACTTTTCTTAGTGATTCATTTTGTTACAATAATATGACTGCGGGGTAATTGGGATGAGTAAGACAACAAATACGAATAGTACTCTTGTTAAAAAATATAAAGATGAGCCCAAGCGGAAGTTCACCGCTGAAGAAAAAGATAAACTTATTGTCGAGTACTCTCCATTGATTAAATTTATTGCGCAAAAAATTGCGGTACGTTTACCTTCTAATATTGAATTAGATGATCTTATCTCTAGTGGGGTTATTGGTTTAATGGATGCTATTGATAAGTATGATCCGACCCGTGATAACAAATTTAAAACTTATGCAGAGTTTCGTATTCGTGGAGCAATTTTAGATGAATTACGTGCACAAGATTGGGTTCCTCGATCTATTCGTGATAAATCAAAATTGTTAGATAAAACAATGCATCTATTAGAGTCAGAATTAAAACGAATCCCAACTGATGAAGAGATAGCTGCTGCATTGCAAATGTCAGTAGATGAGTTTCATGGTCTGTTAAATCAAGTTCGCCCCGTGAGTTTGTTGTCTATTGATGAACATCAGACTTTCAGTAACGTTGATAAAAAATCGATCTTAAACATTTTGGAAAGCTGTAAATTAAATAATCCCTTTAATCAGCTCAACGTTAAGACTGTAAAAGACGTTGTGACCCAGGCCATTGAGGAATTACCTGAAAGACAAAGATTGGTACTTTCTTTATATTACTATGAAGATTTAAATCTAAAAGAAATCGGTAAAGTTTTACGGGTGACTGAGTCACGAGTAAGTCAGTTACATGCTCAAGCGGTTTCTAGACTAAGAAATAAATTACAAATGACTTTAGGTTCGGGCGAACTCGACGTTGCCTAATCTTCTTCTGTAGCCAAAAATCGGTCTTTAATTTTTTTCAAAACTCTGGCTTCCATTTGACGAACGGCCTCGCGGGTCGTTCCGTATTTTTCACCGATTTCCTGAAGAGTCAGGGGTTCATCGGCAAGGATTCTTTCTTCCAAAATAATCATTTCTTTTTCGTTCAGATCGGGGCGCAATTCTTCAATTTTTGATTTTAATAAACTTAATTGCTCGCGATTATCAATTTGATCATCGATATTAGATTCATAAGTTCCTGTTTGCAAATCAATGAGAGATGCTCCGCCTTCGTCGTCCAACGGTCGGTTTAAACTAACGTCTTTTCCCGACATTCTTTGTGCCATAAATTTGACTTCTTCTTCGGGAATATCTAACTTTTGGCTGATTGCCTTAATACTACTTTCGCTATCTAGAATTTTATCTAAAGCTTCTTTTTCTCGTTTTAATTGATAGAATAATTTTTTCTGATTTTGCGTTGTTCCGATTTTAACTAAAGAATATTGTTTCATTAAATATTCTTGAATATGACCTCTAATCCACCAAACAGCATAGGTGATTAATCG
>JAYSSX010000573.1:0-2550 GCA_043720315.1 Pseudobdellovibrionaceae bacterium
GGTCGCAGATTTTCTGAAGTTTCGGAAGAGATTAAATTAGTTCCTTATAATGTGGTCGAAAAAGGTAATGATTCGGCTTTCCTAATTCAAGGCAAAAAAGTTTCCCCTGAAGAAATTGGTGCTGCGGTTTTAGGTAAACTAAAAAAAGTAGCCGAAGATTATTTGGGTCATGAAGTTAAGGAAGCGGTTATTACCGTTCCAGCTTACTTCAATGATGCCCAAAGACAGGCGACTAAAGATGCCGGTCGAATTGCAGGATTAGATGTAAAACGTATTATCAATGAACCGACTGCAGCTGCTTTGGCTTACGGGATGGATAAGAAAAAAGAAGAGAAAATTATCATCTACGACTTCGGTGGTGGTACTTTTGACGTATCCGTTCTTGAAGTTGGTGATAGTGTCGTCGAAGTTCGTTCAACTAACGGTGACACTCACTTGGGTGGTGACAACTTTGACGTTAGAATTTTGGAATGGTTAATTGCTGAATTTAAAAAAGACCAAGGTATCGATCTTAAAAATGATAAAATGTCTTTGCAGCGTTTGAAAGAAGCCGCAGAGAAAGCTAAGATCGAATTATCCACTGCGCAAGAAACGGAAATTAATTTGCCGTTCATCACTGCTGATCAAACTGGTCCGAAACATTTACAGATTAAACTTTCTCGCGCTAAATTTGATCAGATGACTGAAGATTTAGTAAAGCGCTCTATCGAGCCTTGTAAAAAGGCTTTAGAGGATGCTGGATTAAAAGCTTCAGATATTAATGAAGTGGTTTTAGTCGGCGGATCGACTCGTATCCCTGCGATTCAAAAAGCTGTTAAAGATTTTTTTGGTAAAGAACCGAATCGAACTGTAAATCCTGATGAAGTGGTTGCCTTAGGCGCTGCGGTTCAGGGTGGTGTATTAGCCGGAGATGTTAAAGATGTGTTGTTATTAGACGTAACTCCATTATCTTTAGGTATCGAAACAATGGGCAGTGTAATGACTCCTTTGATCGAGCGAAATACCACGATTCCAACTAAAAAATCGCAAGTGTTTTCAACAGCGGCTGACAATCAACCTGGTGTGGACATTCACGTCCTTCAGGGGGAACGTAAGATGGCTAGCGATAACAAAACTTTGGGACGTTTTGAGTTAACAGGTTTACCTTCCGCACCTCGAGGCACTCCGCAAATCGAAGTAACTTTTGATTTGGATGCCAATGGTATCTTAAGCGTGCATGCTAAAGATAAAGCGACAGGAAAATCTCAACAAATCAAAATTACCGCACAAAGTGGTTTGTCTGAGGAAGAAATTAAAAAGGCAGTTAACGATGCAGAGGCTTTCAAAAAAGAAGACGAAGAAAAGTTTGAAGCGGCTAGTGCACGAAATAACTTAGATAATTTGGTTTTCCAGACGGAAAAACTGTTAAAAGAAAACAGCAACATTGCTGCAGCTGACAGAAAACCAGTTGAGGAAGCTTTAGAATCAGCTAAGAAAATTTTAGAAAACAAATCAGCTAACCCTGAGGAGTTAAAGAAGGCTTTTGAAGCCTTGCAATCCGCTTCACATAAAATAGCCGAACAGATGTATAAGGCTAATGGCGGGGCTCCTGCCGGAGAAGAGGCCGGTTCAGCGGAAGCCACAGCAGCGGCTGGTGGTACTGACGGCAAAAAAGGTGGCGATGATGTGATCGACGCCGATTATAAGGATGTTAACTAATATTTAATTTTCTGACCCCGCGGTCGCCATACCGTGGGGTCTTGACAAAGCCCTCTCCGGTGTTAGTTTTAGAGTCATCTAAACCAACAAGGTGAGGGCTTTATGCTTTTAAAAGATCAGGCTGAATACAATCGCATCTATAATCTATCGATCACCGATTACGAAAAATTCTGGGACGAACAAGCGAAAGCCATTCACTGGGACCAGCCCTACACCAAAGTAAAAGAAGTTTCCTTCCAAAAACCAGTCAGCATAAAATGGTTTCTCAACGGGAAATTAAACATCTCCTACAATTGTATTGATCGGCATTTACCAACAATGGCGCAGCAAGCGGCCTTTATCTGGGAGCCTGACAATATTAATGGAGAATCTAAAAAAATAACATATCAGCAATTGCATGATCATGTTTGTCAGTTAGCTCATGTTCTGACTGATCGTGGAGTTAAAAAAGGCGATCGCGTGACCATTTATTTACCTATGGTTCCTGAGGCGGTTTATTCCTTACTTGCTTGTGCGCGCATTGGGGCTATCCATTCCGTTATTTTCGCCGGGTTTTCACCGGACTCTATCGTTGACCGGATTGAAGATGGCCAATCAGATTTTGTCATTACAGCTGATGAAGGTCGTAGAATGGGCAAGGTCATCCCTTTAAAACAAAATGTCACAACAGCCATCAGTAAATTAAAAGAAGCGAAAATTAGACACGTTCTTACATTGAAAATTACAAACTCAGAAACGATACCTTGGAATGCGCAAACGGATTTGTGGTGGCATGACGAAATGAAAAATAAGGCTGCGACTTATCCTCCGGTTATGATGGATGCGGAAGATCCTTTGTTTATTCTTTACACT
>JAYSSX010000574.1:0-7919 GCA_043720315.1 Pseudobdellovibrionaceae bacterium
TGGCCTTTCTCCATTCGTTAAATGCATATGTGAATAATAATCCAACTACAAGACTGGCCAGCAAGGCCTTAAGATATTTTGTCATATCCAATTATCCTAATAACCGACAGATTAGATGCAACCTATTTTTAGTGTCAGCATTGAAAATAGCTTCCGCTCCATGCGCTGTATGTAGATAGCCATGTCTACCCCGAATTGACTAAGGCCCAATCTTGGCTTTTCGGCTAATCGCCAAAAAAAAAGCCCGACTTGTGGTCGGGCTTTCGGAATGATTCGTTCGCAATCTGCGCGATCATATAAAATTTCAAATTATAATTAAGCTCTGTTGTAGTTTCTAGAAGCTTTTTGCATTCTAGCAACTGACTTCTTCTTAGCAGCATGTGCCTTGGCAATTGTCTTAGCTGCTTTAGCTTTGTCTTTAAGCTCAACTTTAGCCGCTTTAGCATCTTTTTTGCCTTCGCCTTTAAGTGCTTTTGCCGCTTTAGTTTTCTCAGACTTAGTGTAGTCGTAATCAACGAACTCAATAAACGCCATTTCAGCAGTATCGCCAGGGCGTCGACCGATTTTTATAATACGAGTGTAACCACCCGGACGAGTTTTAAATCTCTCAGATAAATCTTTGACGATTTTTGAAGCTGTATCTTCGTTTGCAGTTCGAGAAAGTAATAAACGGAAAGTAGCTAGGTCGCCCTTTTTACCAAGGGTAACTGCTTTTTCAACGTGTCTACGTAACTCTTTTGCTTTATCAACCGTTGTAGCGATTCTTTCGTGTTCAACCAAAGAAACTACTAGGCCGCGAAGTAGGGCCTTGCGAGGGCCTGATTTACGACTAAAATGTTTGACTCTTCTTCTGTGTCTCATGACTTGTACCTATTAATTATTGTTGTTCACGTTTAGAAACAGGAGGGATATTTGGATCCCATCCTACAGGAGGCCAGCCGTCGATCTTCATTCCAAGACCAAGACCCATCTCTGATAGGATTTCCTTAATTTCATTCAACGATTTACGACCAAAGTTTTTAGTTTTAAGCATTTCAGCTTCTGAACGAACTACCAATTCACCGATGTATCTAATGTTTGCGTTTTTCAAACAGTTAGCACTTCGTACTGACAATTCTAAATCATCTACTGATCTGAATAAGTTCTCATTTAAAGTTGGAGAGCGGTGATCTTTAGAATCTTCAGCCGGCTCCATAGCTTCATCAAAAGTTAAGAAAATCTGAAGTTGTTCCTTCAAGATTTTTGAACTTAAAGCTACAGCTTCATCTGGCTTTAAAGAACCATCAGTCCAAACTTCCATAGTTAAAGCATCATAATCTGTTCTTTGACCAACACGCGCATTAGATACGGTGTAGTTAACTTTACGGATAGGACTGTGTAAAGCATCCACACCGATAAAGCCAATTGGTAAATCCATATTACGATGTTCAGCAGCATCATAGCCGCGGCCAAAAGTAACGATAATCTCAGCATTAAAATTGGCATTTGCACCCAAAGTTGCAATATGTTGCTCAGGATTTAAAACTTCGACTTTGTCATTAGTTTGAATGTCTGCAGCAGTTACTTTTCCTGGACCTTTTTTTACAATTTTCAAAGTTTGAGGCTCTGAATTGTATTGGCGGAAACGCACTTCTTTTAGATTCAAAATAATATCGGTAACGTCTTCTAATACATCAGGAATAGTTGTGAATTCGTGTAAAACGCCTTCAAACTTAGCTGCAGAAGTTGCAGATCCCATCATAGAGCTTAGTAAAATTCTTCGTAAAGAATTTCCTAAGGTAACACCAAAACCTCTTTCAAGGGGTTTAATGGTGAATTTAGCGAAATCATCTCGAAGAGACTCTTTATCAACCTCAAAACCTTTGGGTTTAATAAGTTCTCTCCAAAATTTATAATAGTGCTCTTGCATAGTTGTTCCCCCGGGAAGCTTTTATTATTAACGTGAATAGTACTCAACGATCATGTTTTCTTCTACTGGCAATGTTATTTCTTCTCTAGTAGGAGCATCTTTAACAGTACCTTTAAAATTTCCATGATCTGCTTCTAACCAAGCCGGAACAGAACGACGAGCAACTGATTGAACAGCTCCCATAACTTTGTTCATTTCTTGGCTAGCTTGTGCGACTTCAATCACATCACCCTTACGGACAATAAAGCTTGCAACATTCACTCGCTGACCGTTCACAAGAATATGATTGTGACCAACTAGCTGGCGTGCCTCACGGCGAGAATTTGCAAAACCTAATGAATAGACAACGTTGTCCAAGCGGGTTTCTAAAAGCTTCAAAAGGGCTGTACCAGTAACATCTTTAGATCCATCAGCCATATCAAAATAGCGGCGGAACTGTTTTTCTGCGACACCGTAGTATCGTTTAGCTTTTTGCTTTTCACGTAACTGTAAAGCAAACTCAGAAAACTTTAGACGAGACTGACCATGTTGTCCTGGAGGATAAGGACGTCTTTCGAACGCACACTTATCAGAATAACAACGATCACCTTTTAAAAACAATTTCATGTTTTCACGACGACATAATTTACATACACTCGAATTAACACAACTCACAAATTACCTCTTAAATTCGACGACGTTTTGGAGGACGACAGCCGTTATGTGGAACGGGTGTAATATCCTGCATACTGTTAATCTTCATTCCAGTGGCGGCAATAGCTCTAATAGCTGGCTCACGTCCTGCCCCTGGGCCCTTCAAATATACGTCTACTGATTTCATTCCAGCGTCCATAGCTTTTTTACAAGCATCTTCAGCTGTAACCTGAGCTGCAAATGGAGTCCCTTTACGAGATCCTTTGAACCCTAAATGACCAGCAGACGACCAAGAAACGGTATCTCCACCGTGGTCAGTTAATGTCACGATTACGTTTCCGAATCCTGCATTTACGTGACAAAGTCCCGTTGGGATATTTTTCTTAATCTTTTTCTTAGCAACTTTTTTATCTTTATTTTGTTCCATATTCTAAATATTTTCTCCGCTCAAAATTTTAGTTATTAAACGGCTTTTTTCTTATTCGCGACAGTCTTCTTAGGACCTTTACGAGTACGAGCATTAGAACGAGTGTTCTGACCACGCACAGGTAAACCCTTACGATGACGAATGCCACGATAGCAGTTCAAATCCATTAATCGTTTGATTGCCAAACCAGTTTCACGACGTAAATCACCCTCTACACGAAACTTTCCTTCGATAATAGCGCGAATTTTCGCGATCATATCATCAGTTAAAGCTTCAGTTCGTAAAGTAAGAGGAATTCCTACCTCTTCACAGATTACTTTCGCTCTTGGTCGGCCAATTCCAAAAATATAAGTCAATGCAACTTCGACTCTTTTATTACGGGGTAAATCAACACCAGCTAAACGTGCCATACCTTATCCCTGCCTTTGTTTATGTTTAGTGTTTTCACAAATAACGCGTATTACGCCTTTGCGTTTAATCACTTTGCATTTGTTGCAGATTTTTTTAACAGACGGTCTTACTTTCATAAAAATTCCCTGCAAAATTAGTTAATTTGCTAGTTTGTAAATAGCGGCAAAAAGTAACACCCGAAAAATGCCTTGTCCAGCACTGTTTAATAGAATTTTACGGGTTAGTGTAAAATTCCCTTAATAGCTAAAAACACATCTTCTGGTTGTCGGCTTCCGTCCACTTCGACATACTTGCCTTGTTTTTTATAATACTCTTTAAGAGGAAATGTATTATCTTCATATGCTTTAAGTCTTGTAGATATCACGTCTTCTTTATCATCCGTTCTCTGAATGACTTCCCCACCGCAGTTATCGCATACACCTGCTTTTGCGGTCGGTTTAGACTCAATATGATATACAGCCCCACAAGATTTACAAACTCTACGTCCTGTCAGCCTTGAAAGTAGCTCCTCGCTCGCCACCTCAAGAAAAATCGCTTTACCAATATCCAGAGTACGTGACTTCAGCATTGTCCCTAATGCATCAGCCTGCGCTACTGTTCTTGGAAAGCCATCTAGGATAAAACTCTTATTTGGATTTTTAGTTAAGACTTCTTCAACCATTCCGATAACGATATCATCCGGAACAAGCTGACCTTTATCCATAAAAACCTGGGCCCTTTGGCCTAAAGAAGTTTTATTTTTTATGGCAGCACGGAACAAGTCCCCCGTGCTAATTTGAAAAAAACCTAAACGATCAACAAGAAAAACGGACTGGGTACCTTTCCCAGCGCCAGGAGCTCCAAAGAGTACAATGTTCAATATTGTACCCTCCGACTTCTAATTTTAGCTCCCTTAAGAAATCCGTCATACTTTTGTGTAATCAAATAAGATTGAATTTGCTGAGTTGTATCTAAAGCAACACCCACCAAAATTAACAAACTAGTTCCACCGAAATAAAACGGAACGTTCATTAAATTGATCAAAAGACCTGGCAATACACAGATAATACTAAGGTAAATAGCACCACCAACGTTAACTTTATCCAATACATTTTGGATATAGTCAGAAGTGCTTTTTCCAGCTCTTACGCCCGGAATAAATCCACCATATTTTTTCAAATTTTCAGCTACCTCAATCGGATTAAAAACGATCTCAGTATAGAAAAAACAGAAAAATACGATAAAAGAAACAAACAAAATATTATAAATTGTTCCACTTGGATTTAAAGAATCTTGAAGAGTCTTTAACCAAGGAACGTGTAAAAACTGAGCCATAGTTGCCGGAAACATAAGCAATGAGCTGGCAAAAATCGGCGGGATAACACCCGAAAAGTTAATTTTAATTGGTAAATGACTAGAGGGTGCTGTCATTGATTGCATTCCCGCTCCACGCTGAGAATACTGAATCGGGATTCTTCGCTGACCGACTTCCATAAAGATAACACCGGCGATGATTGCTACCATAATTGCTAAAAGAACCAAAACAACAACTACGTTCATTTGACCTTGATTTACAAGTTCTAATAATTTCATAGCTGAATTCGGGATAGAGGCAGCGATACCGGTAAAGATAATCAAACTTGAACCGTTACCAATACCACGGTCAGTGATTTGTTCACCTAACCACATAATGAAAGCTGTTCCGGCAGTAAGCGTAACTATCGTCATTAATTTAAATGGTAAAAAACCAACCAAAGGTGCCGTTACTAACGAGCGACCGTCTGGTGCAGTTGAATTAAACAAGTAAGTGCTGATTCCATAACCTTGCACAATCGCCAATACAATCGTTGCATAACGAGTGTATTGATTGATTTTACGACGGCCATGTTCGCCTTCTTTTTTTAACTGTTCTAAGTAAGGAATTGCTGAAGTTAATAACTGGAAAATAATTGAAGCAGAGATATAAGGCATGATTCCCAATGCGAAAACACTAAACTGAGAAAGCGCTCCACCTGTGAATGTATTAAACAGTCCAAAGATTCCCGCGCTTTGCGCTTGGAAAAAAGCCATGACCGCACTGCTATCTACTCCTGGAGTGGGTACATGTACGCCAATCCTGTATATAGCCAACATGGCTAGAGTAAATAAAATCCTTCTTACTAACTCATTATTCTTTGAAATGTCTGGGTTCGCCACTATTTCACAACCTCTACTTTTCCACCTGCGGCTTCAATCGCTTTTTGCGCTGAAGCACTGAATTTGTGAGCCTTAACTGTAAGACCCTTTGTTAACTTGCCATTACCAAGAATTTTAACTGGGAATATTTTTACTAAACCCGCTGCCTTCAATGATTCTGGAGTTACTTCGCCTGTCATTTCAGACAGACTTTCAATATTAACAACGGAATATTTAGTTTCAAACATTGTATTATTAAAACCGAATTTTGGAAGGCGACGCATTAAAGGAGTTTGACCACCCTCGAAACCACGACGGCTCACGCCACCTGATCTAGCAAGTTGACCTTTATGGCCCTTACCAGCGGTTTGACCAAGACCAGAACCGCGTCCGCGACCTAATCTTTTTTGATAATGAGTTGAGCCCTCTTTAGGAGCTAATGTTGCTAATAACGACATAATTACCTCTGAACTTCTACTTCAACCAGATGCTGAATTTTAAGGATTTGCCCACGATTTGCTGCATTATCAGCCATTACTATAAAACGACGAATTTTTCGTAATCCAATAGCTTCCGCTGTTAACTTCTGAGTTTGAGTGCAACCAATCAAAGATCTCTTTAATGTTACTTTAAAACTTTTAGCCATAATAACCCCAATAAATTAGTTAGAACTTTTTAATTGTTTCAACTGTTTCAATCCGTCAAGGGTAGCTCTTACCGCATTATGAGGATTTCTTGTTCCAATACATTTTGTTAAAATATCTCTAACGCCTACAGATTCTAAAACCGCGCGGACTGCACCACCGGCGATAACACCAGTTCCTGCGGCAGCTGGCTTCATCACTACTTTAGCCGCTCCGAATTTACCAATCACTTCATGCGGAATAGTGCCATCTTTCAATGTCATCACTTGGCAAGATTTTTTAGCTGCTCGACCAGCTTTACCAATAGCCTCAGGAACTTCACCGGCTTTACCAGTTCCAAAACCAACTTCGCCAGTTTTGTTTCCTACTACTACAAGAGCTGCAAACGAAAATCTTCTACCACCCTTAACAACTTTAGTAACACGGTTGATAGCAACAACTCTTTCTTCAAATTCTGAAGTATTTTTTTCCACGTAACATTCTCCTTAAAAATTTAATCCAGCTTCACGAGCGCCTTCAGCCAAAGCTTGAATTCTTCCGTGATATAAATATCCATTACGATCAAAAACAACATTGCTGATGTTCTTTGATTTAGCCATTTCGGCAATTTTAGAGCCCACAAATTTCGCCATATCTTTACCAGATTTTTTTTGATCTACGGTCAAAGAAGAGGCTGTCATTAGAGTCTTTCCAATAACATCGTTTACGATTTGCGCGTAAATATGTTTTCCACTTCGGAAAACACATAAACGAGGTCTTTCGTCAGTCCCATTTACTGTTTTTCTAATGCGCACTTTTTTAGTTAAACGAGCACTTACTCGCGAGCTCATTTTTTTCTTTAATTTTAACTTCATAACAACCTACCTATTTACTAACTATTTACCAGCTGATTTACCGGCTTTTCTACGAATCTTCTCATCAGAATAACGAACACCTTTACCTAAGTAAGGCTCTGGTGGTCTGAAACTTCTCACTTTAGCAGCAACCTGACCCACTAATTCTTTGTTTGAACCAGTGATCGCAATTGCTGTTTGTTTTTCTACTTTAATTTCAATGCCATCTGGAATGTTAAAAATAATCGGATGACTGAAGCCTAAAGAAAGTTCCAATTTTTTACCGGTTACTGCAGCTCTGTATCCAACGCCGTGTAATTCTAAAGATCTTGTGAATCCTTTGCTAACACCTGTAACTGCGTTTTGCACTAAAGCTCTGTATAAACCATGTAAAGATTTAGTTTCTTTATCTTCTGCAGTTCTCGAAAGAACAACTTTATTTCCTTCAATTTTTGCAGTGACTGATTTTAGCATTTTGATTGTCAAACTAGATTTACCACCCTTAACAACAACTTCGTTGCCGGGAGTAACGCTAATTTGCGTTTTATCATCAAAAAATACTGGCGATCTTCCAATACGTGACATACTTTACCTACCAAATCTTACAAATTAATTCGCCGCCAAGATTTTGATCTTGCGCTTCTTTACCACTCATAATTCCTGCACTTGTACTGATGATTGTCATACCCAAACCTGATCTAACAGTCGGGATTTCAGTCGACTTAACATACAGTCTTCGTCCAGGACGAGACACCTTAGAAATATTAGTAATTACATGGTTTCCATCATCGTCATACTTTAAGTAAACGCGCATGACACCTTGTTTAGTGTCCTTCGCAACCTTAAAGCTACGGATCAAACCGTGGTTAGCCAAAATTTTTGCAATACCTTCACGAACTTTAGAAGCT
>JAYSSX010000575.1:0-6078 GCA_043720315.1 Pseudobdellovibrionaceae bacterium
GTCCACCAATAAGATATACTTGTTCAAAATCGGGAGATAAATTCGTAATCAGGTCATACATATGAAACAACCAAGAATTTCCATGGCAGACATTTTTATTGATGGGGTTATCACAATAACTCGTATCTTGAAGCGTCCTCAGCCATAACAAATCGGCCATAGGCATACGATAACCAAAAGTAAACTTTTCTTGCATCGGAATGGGGGCATAATATTTCTGCTTTAAGTCCACTGACAAGTTGGGTTTTACTGAAAAAAGAAACGTATTAATAAGCATACCTAGGAGCAAAACCCCTAAAATGGCTTTATATTTTTTGGAGTCGCTAATTCGTTCCATCTTGAATATTCGATAAAATTTTGAAGTTGTTAATGGTCCACTCGTCGACTGAATTCAGTTTTCCTTTTGCTGATGCTGTCCAAGCATCACAATTTCCCGAAGCACAAGTAATAGTACCCGAGCTTAAATCTGCAGCCGCGTCGTCAAAGGACTTAGTAGGAATACACGTAGAGTTTGCAATACACATTTTGGTATTAAAAGACGCCGGAGAGGGCTCGACAAAGTCGGCAATATCAAAATTCGCGTTCGCAGCAGCATCAGGCAATCCAACATTGTAAATCACTTTCCCTTGTGGAAAATAACTAATCGATTCTAGGGCTCCTTGATAAGATGCATGCTCATTGCGGAAAGTCTCTTGGGAAGTGTAGTAAGTTGACAACTGAGTTTTGGCTTCTGCTTGCCTTGCCTTATCTTGAAATTTTCGAAGATTGGGAAGAGCAACGGTTGCTAAGATTCCGATAATGGCTACCACTACCATTAACTCGACCAATGAAAAACCCTTTCGACTATCTAGCATACTCATGAATGCAGTCCGTTTTTTCAATTTTAACACCAAACTCATTTCAGAAATTCCAATTTTAAGATTCTTTAGGATATCTTAGTAAAAGAGCCAAAAAAAGCCACTGATTTTCATCAGTGGCTTTCGATTTCCATTAAATCAAAACCAGGCTAATTAGTTAGTACCATCAGAGATATTCGACATAACTTTTGTGTTATTGATTGACCACTCGTCTATTGAGTTTAATTTACCTTTTGCTGAAGCTAACCAAGCATCACAGTTTCCCGTAGCGCATGTAATACTGCCCGTTGATATAGCGGACTGTGTATCATCAAACGACTTTTGAACACCAGGACAGTTACCTGCAGTAATACACTCTTTGATATTTTGCGAAGCACCCGCTACAAAAGTATAACCGGCAATAGCAGCTGTAGTAACAGCGTCAGGCATTCCAACGTTGTAAATAGTTTTACCTTGTGGCGCAAACTTCATATCTTCAAAGTTTCCAACGTAAGAGTTGTACTCAGAACGGAATGTCTCTTGAGCTGTGTAATAAGAAGAAAGTTGAGATTTGGCTTCAGACTGACGTGCCTTATCTTGAAATTTTCTTAAGTTTGGGATCGCTACCGTTGCAAGAATACCGATGATAGCCACAACGACCATCAACTCAACAAGCGAGAAACCCGTTTGTTTATTTAGTGTTTTGAAAAGCTTCATTTAATTTCCTCCTAAAAACGTACTGTATTTTGTGACAGAACATTGGTTTTAAAAATTGTTTTTTGTATCAATAGATTAAGTTTGCCAAATAGACCTAGCATAGACAAGTGATTTCATTAAAAATTCCAAATTCCAGATCAAGATTAAACGTTCCAAATTGAGATCGTGTTTTTGTGATCTAAGTTGGTTTTTCATTTTGAGAAAATATCATTATAAGACTTATGTTACACGAATTAAGCACTTAGATCTGCTTAACAAAAAATTGGTTTTATACTCTACTTGGAAAAATTACTGAGACAAAATCTTGTCACATTACCATCCCTTTTATAGAATAAGTAATTAAACGAATATTTGGTTCAACTTCACTTTTGGAACATCGATGCTTTTAAAGTTTTTTTACAGTAGATATGTTTTAGAGCCTCTTTCTGATGGTGGGAAATCACGAGTTGAACGGCGCGAAGGGGCGCTGTTAAAAATTTCATGGCCTAACGGAAATACCGGTTTTGCAGACCTTCTACCTTGGCCCAGTCGAGGCGACCAAGAACTGATTGTACATATTGAACAAATTAAAAAAGGGATGATTTCACCTTTACTCGAACAAAGTATTTATTTTGCGAAAAGAGATGCTCATTGGCGATCAGAAAATAAATCAGCCTATATTGGCACGAAACGCAGTAAAAATAGTTTCTATATTAACAACCTAGTGAAATTGAGAGAAAGTGATTTAGCTTTCCGCAAACAAGAAGGTTACTCCACTTTACTTTTAGAAATGGGTAATAACGGTCTAACTGAAGAAACCGAAGTTCTGAATCGAATTTTAAAACAAACTGATTTTTTAGTAAGAATTCAGTTTGCTACTAAAATTAATCTTCAAATTTTTACGCAAATGTTTTCATCGATTGAGATTAAATTTAGAAGAAAAATCGAATTTGTTATTGAACCCTTTTCTTTTGATTTCGCACAGTGGACTGAAGCCAGCAAATTAGTAAAGCTGGCTGTCGACGAAAGTTTAGAAAAAGTCATCGGATCAAATCAAGATCTTAAGAAAAGCTTCCAGGTTATTTTATTGCGACCTAGTCGACTGGATCTAGACAAAGGATTGCAATTTTGTATTAAACAAAATTTGAAACTAGTGATCGCAAGTTCGGTCGATCATCCCGTTGGAATCGGTCACGCTATAGTTAGCGCCAGCGAACTGCAATACACTTATCCACATATGGTCCTAGACTCGATATGCCTACATCATCATGTGTATAAAACTAGTCCTTATCATTTGAAAATGCGCACACAAGGACCATTTATCGTCGGCGTCGATGGCAAAGGTGTGGGATTTGACAGTCTTTTAAGCTTAGAGTCTTGGCTACCCATCTAAACGCTTGAGCCCGATTTGCAAAAAAGTTAGAATGAATCATGTCTAATAAAAGTATTATTATCGCCGGAAATAAAACTGAAACTGACCCATCCACAGGGCTATCTGAACAAGTTCACGACAAAGTAGAAAAGCCGAAACTTTATAAAGTTATTTTGCTGAATGATGATTTTACTCCGATGGATTTTGTGGTCTTGGTTTTACAAAAAATCTTTAATAAAAATCAGGAACAAGCCACACAGGTTATGCTAGATGTTCATAAAAAAGGCGCAGGCACAGCTGGAATATACAGCTTGGAAATTGCCGAAATGAAAATAATGCAAGTACATCAATTAGCTCGGCAGAATAAATATCCTCTGAAATGCACTATGGAGTCTGTATGAAGATGAGTAAAGAGCTGGAACACAGAATTAATGAAGCCATCGATTATGCAAAACAAAATAGGCACGAATTCGTCACTCTGGAACATTTACTTCTTTTTCTGACGAATTCTACCTTAACTAATGAAATTTTGGCCGCATGTAAGGCGGACGTGCCTAAACTAAAAAATAAATTGCGTGAATCGATTAAGAAAAACTGCCCCCTATTAAGTTCGGAACAGATTCATCAGTATGGGGGAGTCGATTCTTGGCAACCAGAATTTACATTGGCGTGCCATCGCCTTTTCCAGCGCGCCACTTTGCAAGTACAAAGTTCGGGCAAAAGTAAAATCAACGAAGGCCACTTTCTGGTATCCATGTTTTATGAACAAGAGTCCTTCGCCGTTTACTGCCTTTCTGAAGCTGGCGTCACTCAATACGACATAATCAATTTCCTGTCGCACGGAATTGAAAAAGATCATTCTGATCAAGAGCTGCTTCCTTCCAACTCTCCCGATCAGGAAGAAGAGGGCGGCACTGAAGGTGAAGATGAGAAGTCCAATCCACTGGATAGTTTTTGTATTAACCTAAACGAAAAAGCTAAAAAAAATATGCTTTCGCCTTTAATTGGTCGTCAAGACATTGTTTTTCGCATTCAAAATATTCTTTGCCGTAAGAGCAAAAATAACCCTTTGATTATTGGCGACCCAGGGGTCGGAAAATCAGCTTTGATCGAAGGTTTGGCTCAGCAGATTGTTGCAGGAAATGTTGCGGAACCACTAAAAAATAAAATTATCTATAATTTGGAAATGGGATCATTAATTGCTGGGGCTAAGTTTCGCGGTGATTTTGAGGGTAGACTGAAATCCATTCTAAAAGAAATCAGAAAACGAAAAAATATTATACTTTTTGTCGACGAAATTCATACAATGGTTGGCGCTGGCGCCACTGGAGGCGGGTCGATGGATGCGGCTAATTTATTAAAGCCTGCCCTTGCTAACGGCGAAATCAGTTGCATCGGATCCACCACTCATCAGGAGTACAGACAATATTTCGAAAAAGATCGCGCTTTAAGTCGTCGATTTCAAAAAATAGATTTAAAGGAACCTTCGCAAGGTGAAGCTACCGAAATTTTAATGGGACTTAAGAAAAACTTTGAAGAACATCACCAGGTTGCCTACACCATTCAGGCTATCGAAGCGGCAGTAAAACTTTCGGTTCGTTATATCTTTGGCAAATCTCTACCCGATAAGGCCATCGATTTAATGGATGAAGCTGGTGCCCGCGCTCAAACAGATAAAGATTGGCCAAAAAAGATTACGGAAAAGGAAATTGAAAGTATTGTTTCCGAAATGACTCAGGTGCCTTCAACTTCTATTTCGACGAATGACCTAAGTTTATTGAAAGATTTAGATTTAAAAATGAAGTCGTTTATCTTCGGCCAAGATGAAGCCATTGAAAAAGTAGTTGATAGTATTAAGTTTTCTCGCGCTGGACTCGGCAAAGATACGAAACCAATTGGCAGTTATCTTTTTGCCGGCCCTACCGGGGTAGGCAAAACAGAAGTAGCGAAGCAATTAGCCCATCACTTAGGTATTCATTTAGCTCGATTCGATATGAGTGAGTATATGGAAAAACATTCGGTGGCTCGCTTAGTCGGTGCGCCTCCGGGATATGTCGGATTTGAAGAAGGTGGTGTGCTTACGGAAACCATTACTAAAAATCCTTATTGTATTTTGTTACTGGACGAAATTGAAAAGGCACATCCGGATATTTTTAATATTTTGCTTCAAGTGATGGACGCTGGAGTTCTTACAGATTCGCATGGCCGCGCCTCTGATTTTAGAAACGTCATTTTAATTATGACCAGTAATGCCGGAGCTATTGATGTAGCTCGTGGACAAATTGGCTTAGTCGAAGCCGGTCGAGGCACTATTTCTAAAGAAGCCATTCAAAAAACGTTTACGCCTGAATTTATTAATCGCTTGGACTCTATTGTATACTTTAATTCCTTGGATAATTCGGTGTTGAATAAAGTCACCTCTAAATTCTTAGATGAGTTAAAAATGATGCTCAGTCAAAAAGGCGTCTTTTTTAATTATGATACCGAATTGGTACAATGGATTCAAAATAAGGCCCAAACGAATATATACGGAGCACGCCCGCTAGGCCGTATCATTGACGAGCACATTAAAAAGGCATTGGTTAACGAACTCCTTTTCGGTAAAATTAAAGACGGCGGCAAGGTCTTGGCGCAGGTTGACCCGCAAACATTGACAATTTCTTTCCAATACTCAAATTAACCGTAGCAGTATGTCACTGCACTGTTTTTTAAGGAGTATTTGTCTATGTTTAAACGGGTTGGGTTGTTTGTTTTAACGAACATTTTGGTTATTACTACCATTAGCATCGCATACAATCTTTTTGTCGCCTTTACCGGAATCAATCAATACGGAGGATACTACATTCCTCTTCTGGTATTTTGCACTTTTTGGGGTTTTGGCGGCGCCTTTATCTCTTTGTTAATGTCTAAATTCATTGCGAAACGCGCTTACAACGTTCAAATTATTGATCCGCTAGCACCCGATGGCAAGTCGCGCGAATTGCTGTTTCGAGTGCACAGTTTGGCAACTAAGGCAGGGTTAGAAAAGATGCCGGAGGTTGGTATTTATGATAGTCCCGAAATTAATGCTTTTGCAACGGGTCCCAGCCGCAACAACGCCTTAGTGGCGATCAGTACAGGACTTTTAAATCGAATGAACGACGAAGAGGTGAATGGCGTCTTGGGCCATGAAAT
>JAYSSX010000576.1:0-2818 GCA_043720315.1 Pseudobdellovibrionaceae bacterium
TGGGCTTTTTAGTTTTTACAAACATTTTTTATTAAAATAGATGCCCTAAAAACAGCACTAAAAACTTCATATACATTGTAGAATTATGATTATGAAACCTTTTCTAAAATGGGCTGGAGGCAAGTATCGTTTAGTTCAACTTATTAAATCAACTTTGCCGCAAGGTAATCGTTTAATTGAGCCCTTTGTTGGCTCAGGAGCTATTTTCCTAAATACAGAATATAAAGAACAATTGCTTGCCGATTCAAACCCTGACTTAATAAGCTTGTTTCAGCTAATTCAAAAAGAGGGTCAAGGTTTCATCAGCTATTGCCAAGGGTTATTTGTCCCTGAAAATAATACTGAATTAGCTTTCTACCAACTTCGTGAAGAGTTTAACTCTACCAATGACCTGAGAAGAAAAGCTGCATTATTTGTGTACTTGAACCGCCATTGCTTCAATGGATTGTGCAGATACAACTCTAAAGGTGGATTCAATGTTCCTTATGGTAGATACACCAAACCAGCATTGCCAGAAAAAGAAATGTCTTATTTTTATGAAAAATCCAAGCGCGCTGTTTTTGAGGTGGCTGACTTTATAACAACAATGGAAAAAGCGGTAACTGGTGATGTTGTATATTGCGATCCACCATATGTTCCTTTGTCTGCAACCTCAAGCTTTACAAGTTATTCAAAAGGAGGTTTTGGCTTAGAAGAGCAAAATGCCTTAGCCAATATGGCAAAGAAACTTCAGGGAAAAGGCATTACAGTTGTTATATCGAATCATGACACGGATTTTACTAACGAAGTTTATCATCCAGCAAAAATTATAACCTTTGATGTCCAACGGTTCATTTCTAGTGATACCAAGAACAGAAATGCAGTCGGTGAGCTTTTAGCAGTTTTTGCATAAATACGGATGCATGAGTATTCATTAGTAGAGGAGAAAATCCACACTCATGAATTTGATTTATTTCAACTAATCGCTGCTAGTCCTTCAAAAACCTCATCAAATAGACTTATCTATGCTGACACCCAAAATGAGGTGTATCTTTATCATGCAAACTGTTTAGAGTTGATGGATGCCATTATCAAGAAACATCCTAATGGTTGTTTTGATCTAATATTTGCAGATCCCCCATATTTTCTATCAAATGGTGGCATCACCTGTAAAAATGGAAAGATGGTTTCTGTGAATAAAGGTGACTGGGATAAATCACAAGGTCCAGAGTTAAACCACGAGTTTAACTTGGAGTGGTTAAGACGATGTCAAACATTACTTAAAAAAGATGGAACAATTTGGGTAAGCGGCACACACCATGCCATTCATTCTATTGGATTTGCGATGCAACAGCTGAGCATGAAAATATTGAATGAGATTGCTTGGGAAAAGCCTAACCCACCACCTAATTTATCATGCCGCTATTTCACACACTCCACAGAAACAATTTTGTGGGCTGCTAAAAATGAGAAATCAAAGCATGTTTTTAATTATGATTTAATGCGTGATGAAAATGGTGGCAAACAAATGAAAGTTGTTTGGAAAATTAAACCACCTTTCAATAATGAAAAGAAATATGGTAAGCATCCCACACAAAAACCGCTTGAGCTTTTGAATAGAATAATTCGTGCATCTTCAAATAAAGGTGATTTAATTTTAGATCCATTTTGTGGTTCCGCAACAACTGGTGTAGCTGCTCTGCAATCAGGAAGAAAATTTGTTGGCATTGACTCAGAAGTTGAATATCTTGATAGGCTTGCAATACCAAGACTTGCTGATTTGATTTAAAAATAATAATGGAACAGATTTTATGAAGAACTTAGATTTTTATAGCAAGGTGCTTAATTGTCATAATGATGATGAAGTTTTTAATTACTTTATTAAAAATCTAAAGCCAGGCATTTTACTATGGAGTTATTTTGTGAATTGGGAAAAAGTATTTCAAAACACAAAAAAAATTGAGATAGCCCTCAACAATTTGAATTACTTAATTGGTAAAGAGGACTTTGATAGCGAGTTTAGATTCTTACTAAAGGACAATCCGAAATTAGCAAAAGTAATTCCTTCTCTAGCCGTTCGTGATGGTAGTAATAGCACCAAATTTAAAATCCTAATTGACTACTCAAGCAAAAAGTTTGTTTATGAAGATTATGATTTTTCAAAGCCTAATCCTACCGAAAATGATATAGAAACATATCTAACTTTTGTAAAAGAGTCAGGTTTAAAAGAGCTAATTGCTTCGCAAAAAGTAAAAAATCTTGTCGATTACATGATTGGTGTTGAAGCTGGTCTTGATAGTAATGGAAGAAAAAATCGTGGTGGTAAATCAATGGAAGCTATTATTGATTGGTTTATTCAAGACCACTGTAAAAAACATGATTATGAATACTTAAAAGAAGCAAATGCAGTCAAGATTTATGAGAAATGGAAAATTGATGTCCCAGTTGATAAGTCATCTAGAAGATATGATTTTGTCGTTAATAACGGCAGGGAGCTAATTATTTTCGAAACCAATTTTTATGGTGGTGGCGGTTCTAAGCTGAAATCAACAGCGGGTGAATATAGGGATTTATTTGATACTTTAGATAATAAATTCAAGTTTGTGTGGATTACAGATGGTGCGGGATGGCTTAAGACGGCAAGACCTTTGAGAGATACATTTAACCACAATCATTATACTTTCAATTTGGCTATGCTTGAGCAAGGTATATTAAATCAATTTAACTAATAAATTAATGAAATAATGGAAGATTTGATTTGTAGGGAACTTATATATGGCGGTTGAGAGAATAATAATAGATTGGCAAATGGAAGAGTCTTCAAGAGAAGCTCAACGTT
>JAYSSX010000577.1:0-3670 GCA_043720315.1 Pseudobdellovibrionaceae bacterium
GCATTTGCAATATCAGAAGTTGCACCTAATCGAGCCACTGGAACTTTTGCGGCCATCTGTTCTAAAACTTCTTTCGGCATGGCAGTCGTCATCGCAGTCTGGATAAATCCAGGAGCGATCGCATTTACTGTGAATCCTTTTTTACCTAACTCTTTGCCTAATGTTTTAGTCATGCCAATCACGCCTGCTTTTGCGGCTGCATAGTTCGTCTGACCAAAGTTTCCATACAACCCAACAACACTTGAAATATTGATAATTCTTTTTTGTGTGCTGCTAGTATTAAACTTTTCTTGTAATGATTTTGAAACATAGAAAAGACCACTTAAATTAGTATTAATTACAGCATCCCATTCAACCGTCCCCATTTTAAGGAAAGATTTATCGCGGGTGATTCCAGCATTATTAACCAATATATCCACGTTCCAAGGCAAAGCCGCTACTGTCTTTTGGCAACTTTCAAATGAAGTCACATCAACCTGTGCAAAGTGAGTTTGATTTTTAAAGTCAGCTAATTCCTTTTCTGCAGCTGCCAAAGCATCTTTGCTATAATCCCAGATAGATACCTTTGCTCCAGCCTGTAAGTACTGTAAAGCTATTTGGAATCCAATACCTTGAGCTCCACCGGTAACTACAGCGACTTTATCTTTTAAATTAAATTGGATCATAAATTCCTTTCAAAAAAAACATTAGAACAAAAACTCGATCAACAAAAACACCCTTTGAAATTCCCTGTCAACGAATCTCCTGACTGATTTTGTAAATTAAACTTATTTCAAGATTATAGAGTATATACTCTATATTTTTTTCTTTACAACCTACCTGGTTTTCAGCGTATTTAGTAAGTTTTAATTCATAAAAAAGGTGAAAAGTATGCAGTACTCTGGGATCCAAAATAATCGCGCAACGATCACTGGAACAGGGTTGTACGTTCCTGAAAAAGTAGTCAGCAATCAGTACTTCAATGACATGTATAAAAAAGACATTGATACTTTTTTACGAGAACAAAGAAATATTTTTGAGCGACGATTTATGTCTGATGAACAGGCCACCTCTGACCTTATCATACCTGCTGCAGAAGAAGCCATTAAGAATGCCAGCTTAACTGTCGACGACATCGACTTAATCATTGTTTCGACCGATACCCCTGATTACCTATCACCTTCTACGGCCTCCGTAGTTCAATTTAAACTGAAAGCAAAGAACGCAGGGACCTTTGACATCAATTCGGCTTGCGCGGGATTTGTAGCTGCCTTAGACGTTGCCAGCAAGTATGTAGTCAGCGACCAAAGATATAAAAATGTCCTTATCGTCGGTGCTTATGGAATGTCCAAATATCTTAATTACGATGATTTCAGAATTGCTACTTTGTTTGCCGATGGCGCCGGAGCCGCCGTGGTCAGCCGAACCACCGACGATACGGGTGTTCTGGCTACTGAATTGTACACCGACGGCCAATACCATGACTATATGGGCATTTACGGCGGCGGAACACATATGCCAGTGAGTCACCAAGTGATCGAAAACAAGGGTCACCTTCTTAACTTTGCGAAGAAGATTCCTATCGAAACCAACGGTATTCATTGGCCACGATTGACCCATAAACTTTTAGATCGAATTCAACAAACACCCGACCAAGTGAAGCTGTTTTTTATGACTCAAATCAATATCAACAGCATCAATGAAACTTTAGACAAATTACACCTTCCCCATTCCTTATCTCACAATATTATGAATAAATATGGATATACAGGATCGGCTGCGGTAGGAATGGCCATAGCCGATGCAGCCAGAAATCACAAACTTAAAAAAGATGATCTAATCATCCTTTTGGGTTCTGGAGGTGGACTTTCAATGGCGGCGGCTGCCGTGAGATGGAGCTACGATACGTGATCGAATACGATTGGTTAAAAAAGTGGTCTTTGTACTCTCCACAAAAAGTTGCCCTTGTCGACGGCGACAACAATAGATCATTTACCTATCAGCAACTATATGTCGAAGCCCAAAAAGGCGCAGCTTTTTTGGCGGCCAAGTATCAAATTTGTCAAGGTGATCGCATTGCGGTTTTTTCTACCAATGAAATTGAATACCTTATTTTATTTTTTGCCTTACAACGTTTGGGTGCGACGATTATTCCGATTAATGTTCGTCTGACAGCACCTGAACTAAGCTACATTTTAAAAAACTGTGAACCTAAATTGGTTTTATTTGAAGGTGAACTTCAGACCACATTAGATGACACTGAATATCAGGGACCCAAACAAAAACTTTATGGTGAAAACAGTTTTGCCGAAGCCTTAAAAACCGGCACTGAACTATTTACTGAATTTCTGACTGAAGAAATGACGCCGACAATGATATTATACACGTCGGGAACAACTGGTTTTCCAAAAGGCGCAATCATCAGCCAAAAAATGATCTTCTGGAATTCCTTGAATACTTTTTTACGCCTGAATATTTCGCAAAATGATTCTGCAGTTATATTCTTACCCTTTTTTCATACTGGCGCCTGGCACGTTCTAACCACCCCATTTATACATCATGGGGCAAAAATTATTCTTACTAAAAAATTTGATGCCGAAAAAGTTCTGCAGTTGACGACGAAAGAATCATGTACCCTTCTATTTGGCGTACCAACTACCATGGATATGATGGTCCAAACTAAATTATTCGAAGACGTCAATCTTAGTTCGCTAAGATATGCCATAGTTGGTGGCGAACCAATGCCGATACCGTTGATTGAAAAATGGCAGAAAAAAGGAATTCCAATTCGGCAAGGATATGGATTAACTGAATTCGGCCCTAATGTATTTTCTTTGAATGAAGAAGATGCCATTCGTAAACGGGGATCTATCGGATTTGAAAATTTCTACGTTCAGGCAAAAGTAGTTGATGAAAATGGCAAAGAGTCCGGAATAGATAAAATAGGTGAACTGGTATTGCGGGGACCCATGATTATGTCTGGTTACTGGAATAATCCGACAGCCACAGCGGAAACCATCAAAGATGGCTGGTTACATACGGGTGACCTCGTCAAAAAAGATTCGGAAGGATTTTTCTACGTTGTCGGTCGCAAAAAAGATATGTTTAAAAGTGGCGGCGAAAACGTTTATCCTCCAGAAATTGAACAAGTTATTCGTACCTTAGATGGTATTCGTGAAGTCGCCGTAGTGGGCGTCAAAGATCAAAAATGGGGCGAAGTTGGATACGCATTTTTAGTGAAAGACCGAGAACAAATCGATGAATCCGAATTATTAAGTCACTGCAAACGAAATTTAGCAAAATTCAAAATTCCAAAATACTTTAAATTTGTGCAAGCACTGCCTAAAGGTGATTCGGGTAAAATCCTAAAAAAGAATTTAGTTCCTTCATTCCCGCAAATTTAAAATTCATAAACAAAATATCCTCTCATCCCCTTGTAGGTCCGAAATCCACCTTTTTGATAGTTGGCTTTGCTGTCGACTAGATACGTAAGTTCGGCTCGATAATGGGGAAGCCAATGAATTCGAAATCCTAAATTAAATTCATTTTCACTAACACCCCTAGTGATCTTAAGTGTAGGGACATCATTAAACATATAAAATACTTCATTGGTAATTTGTGGAATCCAATTTTCAGCAAAAAATGGTTGAAACCGATGCATCAACATCAAACGCCCCTGGAAGCCAGTAGT
>JAYSSX010000578.1:0-2656 GCA_043720315.1 Pseudobdellovibrionaceae bacterium
TTTAAAATGACAGGTCGTGATGTAAAGAATGAATTGCTTCAGGATATTTTATTTACCCGATTAAATAAACACGTGCGTGGACCAGAGGATTTAATTAACTGGAAAAAAATAAAGTCAGTATCCAATCCTGATTCCGACGAAGCTGTTTTGTCGGAAATTGCTTCAGTAAAAAAAGAATTCGTTCGTCGATTTCCAGAGTTGACGTTTTTGATCATTACCGAACAGAATATTCCCGATAAAGGCTATTCTTTGATACATAATAGAGAACACACTAATATTTCATTTATTCTATTTGAAGGAACTCAAATTGCGCCTAAAGAAGCGACATTTACGATTCAGCGTGGTTATTTGGGATCTTACCCAAATTTAATCCTTAGGGTGGAACGCAGTCAGCTGAAACAAATGGTTCGTGAAATCAGCGCTATTGATAGTCAAGAGAAGTACTTAAAATTTAAAAATGTTTATCAATTGGACCGCCGAGGAATTGATTTTTGGCCTTTTTACGATTTTATTAACAGAGACTTGGCGCATTTACAGCCAATCGAAGCTGGATTTATGGATTTATCTCACCTAGAATAGGTGGATGAAAAAATCTAAATTAATCCTTGTAGGTGTTATGACAGTATTAGGGTCTCTTTCTATGGCGGCTCCTAATACACCCCCCACTAAAGCAGCGAATACTTTTGAAAAAAGAGCACTGCCTTTTTTATTTAAAAAAAATAAAAGTTTTCTAATTTCTCCCTATAGTTTTAGAACGGCTATGTCATTGGTTGAGGCCGGTGCTGCGGGAGAAACTTTGGCCGAGCTGCAAGATCTTAATTGTGGTGTTCAATTATTTCATAACATCAGCAACGACATTACTAGAATTCTTTCTGTCCAAAAAGTTTGGGTTGATAATAAGTATCCGTTAAAGACGGAATATGCAGATAAAATAAGAGGGGAGTGGAAGTCCGAAGTTTCAGCAGTTCCGTTTAAGCAGCATCCCAATGAACAGAGAGAAATCATTAATCAATGGGTGGAAAGCAACACTAATCAGAAAATTAAAAATTTAATTCCAGCTGGATCAGTGACCAGTGACACCAAGATCGTATTAGCCAACGCGATTTATTTTTTATCAAATTGGAAAGAAGCCTTCGACCCCAAACAAACGACTACGATGAAGTTTAAACCAAGTAGTGGAAAAGAAGTCGAAATGCCATTTATGGTGAAAAAATTCGACAGTGTTAAGTATATCCAAAACGACAAGTGGAGTGCTTTGGTACTACCGTATGTTGAATCGGGTGCCGAGCTGATGCTGGTATTACCAGCGCCTGGCCAGAAAATTCAAAGCATAGCTGAAGTCGTAATGGCTACGGATACGGCTGAGATAGGTACGGCACCATTAATGGTTTATTTGCCAAAGTTTAAGTTAGAGTATTTGGTGGATTTTGCCAAGTTCGCAAAAGAATTAAAAATCACCAATACTTGTTCGATCAAGGCTGATTTTTCAAACCTCAGTGATCGGGCGAAGAAGGATACGCTTTTTGTCTCGAATATATTTCATAAAACATTTATGGAAATCGATGAAAAGGGCACCGAGGCCGCAGCTGCAACAGCGGTTACTATGCGTATGGGAAGTGCCGGCGGAGGTCCTCAGGTCTTCAAAGCCGACCATCCCTTCTTGTTAGTTTTAAAATACAAAGACCAAAATCTATTTGTGGGATACTACAATCGATGACAAGGCTAATAAGTCGGTAGAAGTCACTTTAAACAAAAGCTGCGATTAATCTAAGGTCGCCATTTCTTGTTTATAATTATCTATTTCTTGTCTGGTTCTATTGAGTTCCTGATTTTTGTTAGAAATCGCATTAGAGATCTGCCAAGATTCATCATTTAATCTTTGTCTTTCCGGGGCGAATTGATCTTTGGCTCCAATTTTTAACAGTGGCAAAAAGGCGAGACGATTATCAACGTCGCGCTTTTGGTTTTGCAGTCGATTGATTTCACCCTGGGTCATCTGCATTTTGCTTTCGCTATTTTGCACCATTCCGCCTAGGTACTTCTTTCGACCTTTACGGTAATCAGGCAAAAAAGTTTTTTCTAGTTTTGCCTGGCAAACGTTTTTATATTTCTTTCCGCTAAGACCAGCTGTGGTTCCATCTGTACAATAAGCATCCAAGCCTTCTTGATGTTTTCTTTTTAGCATAGCCATCTGGTTTGGTTCACAGAAATCGGTATTAAAAAGATCACCATTTTTTCCCGTCTGGAAAACACCTTCGGCTTGGCAATAGCGACTCATTCCTGCTTTGAATCCAACATCCAACTGCGATTCTGAAATTTCGGCATCTACCTTGCGGCACTGACTTACATCCGGATCATTAGAGATGCGTTCACCTCGTAGGGCAGCATCGTAGCCGACTTGATACCAATTCTTTTTTTCACAATCTTTTTTGATGAAATAATTGGCGCAAGAAGAAAATAAAAACACTGAAGATACAAATAAAGAAGCTTTAATTAATTTTTTATATGGCATGAATGAGTCCTTTGATTACTCACTAAGTATAATTTAGGTCTTTAAACTTTCAAGTTCCTTTTGTTTGATTTCAAGGTTTTTATTTTCTTCTTGCGCCAATTATTTCATCAAAAAAGATTGTGAAAAAAAGAATTGGTATCAAGT
>JAYSSX010000579.1:0-3596 GCA_043720315.1 Pseudobdellovibrionaceae bacterium
TTGATTTATTGAAACCAAAAAAAGCGACCAACAACCAAAGATATTACACACGTAAAGATGTCGAGAATGCCTATCTCATTCGAAAACTTTTACACCGCGATCGCTTTTCGATTGAAGGCGCACGTGCTGCCGTAAAAGGACTGAAAAGTGTTGTGAAAAAGGAAAAAGACTGGAGTACCTTGAATTCAAAATTCGAGAACGTACAAGAATCGATAGGTCTTTTGATCAATGATATCCATCGAATAAAAGCCCTTTTTGCATAGGGCAAAACGGCCCGGTTAGTTTAAACTTCAAAACAATCGATATTTACACAGTAAAGCTCTTCTTCTTTTGATTTAATAATAAGGTCGCGCGACTGAATAATCAGATTTTTAATAAGTTCATTTAGAATTTTTTTGTCTTTTTTGCTGATTGAAAAAACAGAAGAGAAGTGGATAGAGTCTGCCTTCCTAATATACAATTTTGAGATCGCCTTGTTGCGCCAATGAATGTGGTTAGCGCTACTGAGTTCTGAACTTTCATCTAAATTGATATCCTTTTTGGTAGACTCCCAAACGGCGCCATTATTTTTGGCCAAACCGAATTCTTGTAATTTCAATAAAACTTTTTCAATTTGATTATCATCCAGGTTTAATCGTTGGCCTAGAACTTTGGGATCTTGGAGCGCAGGAATAGTAAGGGCCATATGTACCGCAGCTATTAGCCAGCTAGAGTAATAAACCGACTGTGACTTAAACTCGCTAATACTTTCCTTAGCTATTTCTTTAGGTAATTTAAGCTGTTCTTTTTTGACCTTTTTCATTTTTGTTTGGAGATGGTCCTTCAACAATTGGGATTTCGCCTTTTCTAAGTCTAAAAGTAGTAAAAAATATTCGAACTGGGAATCATTGAAGTTCCAAAAAACACATAGGCCAGCGGCCTGATCTCTAGTGATATCGATGTCTAAATGGTCCGCCAACACTTGGGACAGAAAAGAGCGTGAGCAACCGGCAGCAGCGGCGAGACGAGTTTGATAACCACGATTATTTTGGTTTTCTTGTATTTTGAATTTCAGTATTTCTTTGTAGTTCTCAACATCAAAAATATTCATAGGTGAAACAATAAGTTTATTTTATATAAACAAACAACCGGTATTTTTTATAAAAATTTCTGTTGCGCGTTATATGCGATCGAGGTATCTCTTACTTGGAATCGGCGGTTTGAATACGTTTAAACAGGAGTCACTTTATGAAATTAGGAATGACGGTTATTTTTACAGGGATATTCTTATCTTTAAATGCAATGGCTGGCGGAATTTCTAGCGGTACTTTGCCGGGTTATATCGAAGAAACTTGGGGCGGTGACCATATTCAAATCAGCGTACGGGGCGATGCTGCTATTATTGGATTAGATTGTGCCGTAGGCAGAGTTCAATCGGATTTTAATACCCAGCAATCTAAAATTGATGCAGTAGGAACTATAGTTTTCGGCGGCGGACCCGGATTTTCGCCAGAAATGCCGGCGCGCTATCAGGCCAAGATTAAACAAAATAAAATGTTTTTAAAAATTACCGCTGGCGGTACGGTTCAGACCTTTGTTCTTTCTGAAAATGTCCAAGGCGTGAATTATCCTTGTTTGAATCCCTAATTAGTAAAGCTTTCGTACTCGATAGCGGTACGAAATGGTTCGTGTAAATCCTGTTCTGGTTTGAGTTTCTTTCCTAATTGGCTTCTGCTAACCTTGTGAAAAAGAATCCTCTTTTTTCTAAATTTGTTCAGATTGAACTTTTGTCCTCTATTGTTGATCCTATTGTTCGAAGAAAAATGCCTTTATAAACATGAAACGTTTGATTCAAGGTAAACCGGCCGAACAAAATCCATGAAGGTTTTAAAAGTCCAAAAATTCGGAAAATGGTTCGAGACGGTCTTGATTAATTTAGAACCCGATATTGATTGGTTTTTTTATTAATAGTCGCATCCATTTCGCTTTTTGATGAACTGACTTGGAATCCAATTAAATTGATCTTTAGGGATGTGACAATTGGCCTTGTGATTATCTACTATCGTAAACTGAGAAGCTTTCATTTAGCTGCGACTGGAGTGAAACGGGCAGACTTGGAAAATCCCAAACTCTATGGGTTAAGCTCATTTCTAAAAATGGCACAATGGATATTAGGATTTTTTGGAATAAAAATACTGTACACATTAAGACAGATATAGTCTTCCAGCCGCTATGGTTTTTTCCAACCTCTTTAACTGTGTAACTATCTAAAACCGTCGAGGTTGGAGATTGCTTAGTATTCTGTCCAGCCTGTTTGAAAACACCCACCTTCTTTGCAGTGAATACGAGTTGTTTTAGTTTTACTTTGTTCTGTCCACCCCGAGTTTTTGCAGTCGTGGCCGCGGCAAGTAGTCACAGTCTCTATTCCTGTGCTTGTATAAGATACCCATCCATGTTGGTAGCAATCATTCGAGCTTCTTTCGCCCGGTTTACGGCAAACAATCTCACGGATGACATTTTGAGTCTGCTGATCGATCTCATACCAACCATTTTTAAAGCAGTTTTGATGCTTACATTGAGTATAAGATTTTCGCGCCAGATTTCCGACAATCCAGCCTGAAGTTTCGCACCCATCACGATAACAGCCGTAATCAATAGATTCACTAGTGCCATAATTTTTCCAAGTCCAGCCTTTTTGTAAGCAGCTTCCATCCCAGCAGTTAACATCAATTTGAGCAAAAGACTGAACCGATAATAGTAAAATAAATAATAAAATTGTTTTCATAGAAATAGGCTAACATTTTTCTAATTGCTGTCATTGAAAAAGTTGATATAAAGATAGACATATTCTAAATCAAATTATCTGTGAGTTTATCACTTCGGTTTAGGGCCTTAACGTCACCAGCCCCTGTTTTGTCTAGCGTTTCTCTAGCCACAAGGTCATGTTCAGCATCAGAAACAGGAACCGACATTAAAATTTGCCCGGCTTCTAAATAATTCGTGTACCGAGTTTTTGCTGGTGGTGGAGTGCCGTTACCAACCAGTGCACCAGCCGCGGCTCCTAAGATCACCCCGCCAATCAAACAAAAAATTTGAACAGCAAGCTGATTTGAAGCTGGAGTGCTGTCTGGGTTCGTTGAAAACGTTAGTACGTTGAGGTTAATCATGACACCAACGATGGTGAAGATGATGGCACCAATAATGGCTCCAAAAATCGTAAATGGTCGCAAAAGGACTTGCTTCCGTTGGTTATTATTCTGTAAAGCCTCGATGTCGGGCGGCCTAACGGTAATGTTGGTTCTTAGGCCCTCTTCGTTTAACCTGGCTTGTGCCGCTTTAGCTTCAGAAGCTTTTTGAAAGACACCAAAGACCGATTTTTCTGTGATTTCCATACAGACCTCCTTTTAATGAGCGTTTAAGTTTCGATTCGTAGGATTCATTTTATTTCCAGTTATCTTTTGCAGAGGGATCGTTTGTAGCACTAGCTCATTTTCGAAAAAACGACTTTCTACAAATTCCCAATTCACTAAGGACCAAAAATTTTTCGTATAATTTTTGCGTTCACTTTTGTAATCGATATAGTAGGCATGTTCCCAGACATCACAGGTGAGTATTGG
>JAYSSX010000580.1:0-6072 GCA_043720315.1 Pseudobdellovibrionaceae bacterium
GTTTCCTCCATTGTGCAATATTCCCTACTGCTGCCTCCCGTAGGAGTCTGGACCGTGTCTCAGTTCCAGTGTGGCTGATCATCCTCTCAGACCAGCTAAAGATCGTTGCCTTGGTAGGCCATTACCCTACCAACTAGCTAATCTTACGCGGGCTCATCTCAAAGCGAAAAACCTTTGACCCCTAGATCCGCAGATCCTGTGGTCTTATGCGGTATTAGCCAATCTTTCGACTGGTTATCCCACGCTTCGAGGCAGATTACCCACGCGTTACTCACCCGTGCGCCACTAGTACTCATATTGCTACTTTCCTCGTTCGACTTGCATGTATTAGGCACGCCGCCAGCGTTTGTTCTGAGCCAGAATCAAACTCTCCAGTTTAAATTCTGATTCCAAACAACGCTTAGCTAATTAAATAAAAATTGAACTAAAACCATTGAATGGGTTGTAAAAAAAAAATCAAAGAAATTCTAGTAACTTAAAGTTACAGAGAACCCAAAAAACATTATTGTATCTAGCTATTCAGTTTTCAAAGAGCGATCTCATATTCGAGAAGGTGAGTTCTAAAACGTTCTCACTAACCCGTCAATACTTTTTTTAAAAATTTTTTATTTTTAAAAAAACCTTTTTGGTGGAGGTAACAGGGATCGAACCTGCGGCCTCCTGAATGCAAATCAGGCGCTCTCCCAGCTGAGCTATACCCCCAAAAGTGGACTGGTTGTCACTTAGAATTGATTTAAGGTCAATAGATATTTATTAGAAATATTAGATTGCGCTAACTATAGACATAATGCGCTTAGCTTTGTAGCAGAATAATTGTCTTTTTTATAACTTTTGCGATTTTATTAAGCAAGAAAGCCGTTTACGCGGAAGCCCGCAAACTGGTTGTCAAAAGGCGAGACCACCATTTTCGTTCAAAACTGAGGTCGAATCCGACCACTTCGCCGCCTGAAAGGATGGAATGGTACACTTTTTTAAGAATTTCGACTTCACCTTCTGAAATATTGTCGGCGTTTAAGCTTTCTTCGATGGCTTCTAGGACGCTGATAAGGTCAGGAGTGGTTACTACTCTAGGAATTTTGCCCATGTCTAAGCCAACCATCTCTTTTGGTTTGAAGCCGACAAGTGTATCTGTAAAAAGAACTTTTTTACCGCTGCTGAAATTAACTTGAATGAATGATTTTCCCTCTGAATCTACCCGCTGTAGAACTTCATTGAGATCGTTGAAATCAAATTTAAAAAGTTTACCGTCGATGGCTTGCTTGATGGAAACGAATCCTGTTTCCTTAACATCAGATTCTAAACCTGTTGATTTCTCTACAAAGTTTAAAACTTCAGTTAGTAGCGATGATGGTTTTTGTGGCTCTGACGAACTACTCAAGTATCCCTCCAAGTAAGCTATCAACAAAACTATCGACGACTAAAGCAAATCGCTTAACACTAGATTACCTTATTTAGTAAAATCCGGCCTTGCATCTGGAAGGTTTGTTTCATTTAGAGATACTAAGAGGGAAAGTCGTTCAAATATGATACGAAAATTTAGAAAAGTTTTTGTGCGCAAACACATGAGCAAGGATCATTATTCCCAGCAAAATGCGAGTGTTTGGTATTTGCCGGTACTTCTACTCGGTCACCAGCGCGAAGAAGAAATTGGTTACCAGCAATATTAAACATAAGCTCGCCAGAAACGACATATCGAACTTCGGTATAAGGGTGGCGATGCTCGGAAATTTTTTCGGTGGGATTGTAAACCTCGGTAAAAGCCTCAAGTCCTTCAGTTTCGAGCATCATCTTAATTTGAGCGGCTGTGGGGCTAACAGGAGCCTGCCATCGAGTTATAATCATGCAATGAATTTGGATCAGTTTCGGGATTTAATCAATTCTTTTTTCGCAGCCAAGAATGATATTGCTTTATGTTTTTTTCGAAACCGCTCTCTGAAGGCTCGTAGAATACTTGAGGACCGACAGAATCGGGCCAGTAGTTTTGCTCGACCCAAGAACGTTCGAAATTATGTGGATACTGATAGTTTTTGCCATAACCCAAATTCTTCATCTCAGAGGTTTTAGACGAACGTAAATGTAGAGGAACGCTGGCCTGGGCATTCGTCTTTACATATTCCATAGCCTTATTAAAGGCCATATACGAACGATTAGACTTAGGTGCGCTAGCCAAGTAAGAGACCGCTTGTGCCAAATTAATTCCAGCTTCAGGTAACCCGATCATTTCGACAGCTTGTCCGATCGATACTGCTAACGAAATAGCACGTGGATCCGCATTGCCGATGTCTTCCGACGCGAATACAATCATTCGTCTAGCAATAAAAGTAGGATCTTCGCCTGATTGAATCATTCGAGCTAAATAATAAAGAGCCGAATCGACTTCACTTCCACGCAGAGACTTTATAAATGCCGAAATAGTATCATAGTGCAGATCAGAAGTTTTGTCATACCCCAAAGGAAAATGTTCATTTACAAAACCTAAGTTTTTAAATTCGATGGGAAAATATTTTTTTATAAAATCGGCAACGTTAGAGTCCAACTCAGCCTTAAAATCGGCTACAATGGTCTCAAAAAGGTCCTGCGCCAGTTGCACTAAACGACGAGCGTCGCCACTGGATTTCTTTACAACAAACTGCATGGCCTCATCGGTCAATAGCGCGCCCGGAAAATCGGAACTTAAATTGAGTTTCAACTGCGCACATAATTGAGTCGCCTCTGCCGAAAGGATGCCTTTCGAATTTTTTCTTGCTTGCTGTAACAAAAATAAAATAGACGATTTAAAAATGGTTTGTAAAGCAGACTCACTTAAAGACTCGAAAACCACGATTCGAGTCCGGCTTAACAGCGCTTTATTGATTTCGTAACTAGGATTTTCAGTGGTTGCCCCAATCATGGTCAGGTCGCCCCTTTCCAAAAATGGGAGCAGAACATCTTGTTGGGATTTGTTGAAACGGTGAATCTCGTCGACAAAGAGCAATGTTTTTTCTAGTTGTTCGATCCGCAGTGTCTTCGCTTTTTCACCAATTTCTTTCAGAGTTTTTACTCCGGTATCAACGGCATTAACCGAAATAAAATGATAATTCAGTTCCTTACTTAAAGCTAAAGCAAGCGATGTTTTTCCGGTTCCAGGGGGCCCCCAAAAAATAAGACTTGGCAGTGTCTGGGTATTTAGAAATCGACGAATCTGCTGAACCGCTTTTTCCTGGCCAATGACTTGTTCTATACTTTCAGGTCGCAATACTTCGGCCAGCGGAGTGCCAGGAAGGTCTTTAAGCGAAGTTTGACTAAATATATCGAAATTCATAGGGACCTTGTTTACCAAAAAACAAAGGCCAGTGCTAATAAATTATCAAATTTAAATGATTGTTTGTGCTATCCAACAGAAAAAAATTTTAAAGGGTGCTTGCTGAAAAGTAAGTAGCCTGAATTTCGACTTCCTTTGAAAAGGGAGTTTCATTGTTATCTGAATCTTTTTCAACGCCTTGTAAAAACAATTTTCCTAGAACCGTGGCTGTTTGAGAACCAATTAGTTTATTTTTAAGTTTAGGCATATTGCCGAAGTCGACGTAACAGTTTCCATTGGTCGAGTTGTAATTGCCCGGAGTTAAGAAGTCAGTACTGACACCAAATATCTTAGAAACTGTACTTTTACCTGTCGTTGGAGTAATGACTGTCTCAAAAACTCCAGCTAAGTCCGGATCAGCAAATGTAACTTTAATAAATAGAATAAGAAGTTGCACACCGCTTGCCCCCGCATAATCCAGCTGGATATTGCTGTAACGAACTCGAGGACCTTTTACTCCTGTAGTTACACAGGTTTCATAAATGGCATTGGTCACGTCGTACTTTAAATCGGTTGGTAAAACACTAGGAGCACTGGGCGTCACCGAAACGGTTATTGTCTTTGCAACATCGTCTTCAGCCGCATCTTCCGAGCAAGATAGTAAAAACATCAAGTTTATACTAAGTATGATCTTTAAAAGATTCTGCACTTTAAAAAGCTCCATACCTTTATTATAATCCATTCTGCTTCTCCTCTCAATACTACATTATAGATTAAGATCGTTGGCTTGAGCACTCATTCCTTGCGTATCTAATGCTCCTAAAATTCTTGGCGTAAGAAAAATCAACAATTCATTCTTATTTCGATCTCTAACCTGACTCTTGAACAAATATCCCAGAACGGGAATATTCGCCAGCCAAGGAACATGCGATTCACTTTCAGCTGTATCACTTTGATATATTCCGCCGATGACTGCGGTTTGTCCGTTTTTTACCAGAACTTTAGTTTTAGCACTTCGAGAATTGATAGGCCGAGCACCCGATTTTTCATCAACAACGGCACCAGCGACGTCACGATTGACGTCCACACCCATTATAACCGAAGCATCATTGGTAATTTGTGGAAGAACAGACAACCGTAAACTGATCGGTTTAAAAGTTACAGAAACAGCTGGGGCTGCTCCGGGAACGGCTGCCGGTGTAGAAGTAATTAATGGAATTGCTGTAGTTTGAGTAATATCAGCCGTTTCGTTATGCATAGTAACGATACGCGGAGAAGATAAGACCTTTACATTACTAATACGTTCTTGGATCGCTAACTGCGCGGCGAGATCACCCAACACGTCAATGGTACCAATACTAAATGACATCGCAAAAGTCGGTCCTCCTACGATTCCAGGCGAAATATTGAAACTATTGTTAGTCATACGAATGGGACCACGTGATCCACTTCCGATTGTCTTATCGGTAGGACGACCACCCCAGTTGATACCCAGCGATCTTTGAAATTGATCTGTCGCCTCAACTATTTTGCCTTCAATCAGAACTTGGTTTGGAGGACTGTCGATGCTGGAAACTAGTCTCTCCACCCGCTCTACGACTTCGGCGATATCTGACAATACAAATGAACTGGTACGATTGTCGCCGACGGCTTTACCTCGCGTCGACAAAAACGGAGTGATCTGTTTAATCATTTCTTCCACTTTTGAGTAGCTAACTGGGATTTTTTTAACAACTAGAGGTTCAATATTTTTGCGACTATCTGCCAATTTGATGGCATCGTCTTCTTCTCTTTTCAATTCATCTAAAGGTGCAATACGAACTATATTTCCAGTTCGAAGATAACCTAATCGTTTGGCTTTAAGAACGACGATAAAAGCCTGATCCCAAGGAACTTGACGTAACTTAACCGACACGACGCCACGAACTGAATCGGAAAGAACCATGTTAATACCACTCTCTTCGCTCAGCAAATTGATGACTTCGCGTAAGTCCATATCATTCACTTCTAAAGAAATTTTTTCGCCATAAAATTTGTGATCTTGGGCGATGAATGCTTCCAATGTTGCCGCCGATAATGGCGCCGCAATAACGGGTGTCGTTCCAGTAACACGATTCGTGTTTATAACGATTTGTCCATTCGATGGACCTCCGCTAACTGCATTTTCAGCCATAACAGCTTCTTGCGTTCCCCCGCCTTCGCTCGAAGTGTCGGCTAAACCGGTTTCACCGGCTGGGACTTCTTCTGGCTGATTTTGCGTCAGAGATTGCGTTGAGCCCGATGGCGGATTCGAAGCAACAACTAATAAAGAGTTTCCCTCACTTTGGACGGTTGGTTCAGCAACACCAGGACGCAACTGTACTACGACTCTGGTTACCGTAGAGCCATTATTTTGATAGGCATCGATAGCACCGATTCCACCAGCCATATCTTTAGTATTATAAGGTCGCTTCAATTTATCTGGTAATTTCGAATCCTTAATTTCTATGATAAATTGATTCGTATCAGGATTAGCACGAGTCGTATAAGCAACCGGTCCATCCGCATCGATAACAATAGCCCCACCATTATCGTTGGCTTTGTATTTAATATTTTTGATATTTACTAATTGAGCTGTCGGCGCAGAGGGCTCCACCACCGCTTCCACCGGAGGCGGAATTTCTACTTGCGGTTCGATGATTGGTGGAGGCGGTTCATTTTGCGCGACACCAGGAACCTCTTCGATTGGAGGAGCGGCTTCTTGGGCCTGTTGTGGTTCTGATTCAAACGCAGCAATATCATCTTGCTGGGCC
>JAYSSX010000581.1:0-2395 GCA_043720315.1 Pseudobdellovibrionaceae bacterium
ATTCGAATGGCTTTATCATAATTAGTTTCTGGTTTTGAATCCCAAATGCGAGGGTCCTCACAACCTAAAAAACTAACACCGGTACGGATCGAGTCCATAGGATGTGATTTTTTCGGTAATAGACGAATGACTTGAAGATTATCCTTGGTGATTTCGCGGTAACTTCTTTCCAATTTTTCAAATGCGGCTAATTGAGTTTTATTGGGAAGTTCGCCCTTGTACATTAGGTAAGCCACTTCTTCAAATTTGCAATTTTCAGCAAGTTCTTGAACAGGGTAACCACGATAAATTAAAGAATTCGTCTCAGGGTTTACTTTAGATACCGAAGACGTATCGATAACGGCGCCTTCTAAGCCTTTTTTAACATTCATTTTTTCTGGTTCTGGCACGTAATCGGGATTTACATAATTTGAGGTTGTCATGAGGAACTCCTTTATAAAAAATAAATTAAAGTTTAAAATTTTCTCGATTAATACAAGCCAAGTTGTGATGCATTTGCATTACAACTTGAAGTTAAATACGTTTTGGTCGAACTCACTATAGCGATCGTATTCAGTTAGCGCATAGAGATCTTTGCGATGTTGCATTTTATCAATTAATCCTTCTTGGGTTCCTGTTGTAGCAATTTCTTTAAGTCCATCTTCAATGGCTTTCATAGCCAAACGCAAAGTAGTTACCGGGTAAATGACAATGTTATAACCTAAATTACTAAGTGTTTTTGCGTTCAGTAGTTTTGTTTTTCCGAACTCCGTCATGTTTGCCAAAAGGGGAACTTTTACGGCTTTACGAAAAGTTTCAAACTCTTTTTCGTCCTGTAAGGCTTCTGTGAAAATCACATCAGCGCCGGCATCGATGTATGCTTTTGCGCGGTCAATAGCTTTGTCGAGCCCTTCGCTGGCCCTGGCATCAGTACGCGCGATAATAACAAAGTTTTCATCTAATTTTCGTGCATTATGTGCAGCCTTAATTTTTTGAATCATTTCGTTTGAGCTTACCAGTGATTTTCCATCCAAATGGCCACAGCGTTTTGGGTTTTCTTGGTCTTCTAAGTGGCAACCGGCTAATCCCAGCTCAATCAATTCTTGAATGGATCGTGCGGCATTCATTGGAACTCCGAACCCAGTGTCGGCGTCTATTATTGAAGGAAGGGTCGTTGCGCGAGCAATTTGTCTTCCTCGCTGAGAAACTTCGGTCAACGTCGTCAATCCGACGTCGGGATATCCCAGGTCGTTAGAAAGAACGGAACCCGAAATATAAACACCTTCGAATCCCAATTTTTCTATTTGCATGGCGACCAAAGGGGAGATGGCTCCAGGAAAACGTAAAAGTTTTCCCGAGGCTAAAGCTTTTTTAAAGACTGCTCTTTTTGTTCTGGGATCGGTCACATTAAACAACATAAGAAAATACCTTTGGTTTGTTTTTAAAAGATACCTTTGGCATCTCGTTTACTATTCAACAATTTGTCGATGGGCATTTGTACATTTAGTTCTTGTACTTGCGGTGCCGTTAGATCTAACAAATTTTCGCTCATCGAAATGAAACGATTTCTTTCGTCCTTTAAAATAAGTCCTTCAGTTAATTCGTCAAATTTACGGATGTAGTCCTTGCGAACGAAAGGTTTTGCTCCAGCTGGATGTGCATTAGCTAGACCCAATTCGTCGATCAATGAAGTTCCGTTTTTAAATTTGATTTCTACTTTTCCACCGAAGCGCTTTTTATTAGGATCTTGTTCGTGATACCAAGCGGTCCACTGCGGATCTTCTAAAGTTTTTATTTTATGCCAAAGTTCTACAGTCTCAGGACGGCGTGCTCGTTCTGGAGCATAGGACTTCACGTGATGCCAGCCACCGTCTTCAAGTGCTACTGCGAAAATATACATGATCGAATGATCTAACGTTTCACGGGATGCATTCGGATCCATTTTTTGCGGATCGCCAGCACCAGTGCCGATGACGTAGTGGGTATGGTGAGAGGTATGAATGATGATTTCTTGAATATCTTTGAAATTAGTAATTTTAGATTTCATACGGGCCGCTAAATCAATCAAAGCTTGAGACTGGTATTCAGCCGAATGTTCTTTTGTATACGTTTCTAAGATCGCTTTTTTCGCTTCTCCATTTTCTGGTAATGGAACTTCATATTTACCGTCTTTTCCGTCTAACATATAGGCAATGACTGAATCTTCGCCTTCATAAATGGGTGAAGGGGCGCCCTCTCCACGCATGCAACGATCAACGGCTTCTATCGCTAACTTTCCTGAATGTGCCGGAGCGTAAGCTTTCCAAGAAGAGATCTCACCTTTGCGCGACTGTCTAGTTGTAAACGAAACATGAACGGCCTGCTGGATGGCTTGATAAATCGTCTCGGTGCTAAGATCCAATAAAGTACCGATGCC
>JAYSSX010000582.1:0-3343 GCA_043720315.1 Pseudobdellovibrionaceae bacterium
CTTTTAAATTGCGTAAAGGTTTTCAGATTTCCGTCGCCATAAAAATCATAGGATTTTGACTCATCGATCATTTCAGCAATAGATTCATTGATTATAAAGAAAACTTCTTTGTTATTTTCGTCCAACTTGTTTAGTCGCATTATAATTTGGTTGGAATTGTCAAAAGTGAAGAACCCAGAATAAGATTGTAATGCTTCTGTGCTAGTCCAAGTGTACTTGTATTGGAAATTGTCGTTTGGGTGCGGTAGGATCAGTTCGGATAAGTTCTTAACATCTACTACTCCTGCTTGAATCAACTTTGGATTGGAACTATTGGGATACCCACAAATCATTTTTCCAGCATATTCTTTATTGGCTACATAAGAGCAGGGGTAATTTGGGACGCTACTAAGTGTTTTGGAAGTCAGTAGTGTTTTCATATTTTCTAGATCAATGACTTCCACCTTCTTATTTGCTTGGTTTGTCAGGGCGTCAGTAGTTGAAATTATGAGGGCTACCTTAAATAGAGTTGGAAATGGAAAAACTTGTACGATAGTTTGATTTTCTTTAGCGTCATAAATCGACTTGTAAGAGTCATCTTTGGAATCAAAAAGGTATAGTCCTTTAGCTGGGCGAATAATGGAAAAATCGGAATTTAAAATGTATTCATTAGCGTTTCCAAACGTAACTTTAGAAGTAGGATCGGTAAGCTTTCGAAAGTTGCAGAACTCGACTCTTTGGGCATTTACGCCTTGCGCCTGTAATGATGCGATAGGGGCAGGTTCCGTTGAACAGTATTCTTCTGATGAGGGAAGTCGAGCGGAGTCTTCAGAGTTACTATTTGCAAGTTTAAACCCCTGTCCGCAGTTTTGAAATGGTAAAATAAGTAATAAAGTTAGTAAAATGGGGAACCAATTTTGGCTATTTCGACTCATGATTTCATCCCTCAATCGAGTACTTATTATCGACACAAACCGAATTGTACTGAAACAAAGTCCAGTAATTTTTCAATTTGAGACGAACAATTCTTAGTTTGAGACAAGTTTGGTTGAGGTACCTACTAAATTAATGGAGTGATTAACAAATCGAAACCACTAGGAGTGCTGGCTCAGTTAGAGCCACTCGAAACGAACAAAGCCGTAAATTTAAGTGTAGCAGGAAACTCTCACTTAGGTCGGCCGTAGTCTATTGCAAATCACATTGATAAAAATCTTCAGTAAGTTTATAACTTCTCCAATGGATGAGTATTTTGTTCCTGCCTCTGAGGCGCACCAAAAAAAAGAAAAAAACAAAGCCCGCGAATTGCGCAATAGTTCTTGGTGGCGCCAGCAACTGGGAAAAGGGATTTGCTACCATTGCGAAAAAACCTTTAAATCGGACGAATTAACCATGGATCATTTGATCCCCATTATACGTGGCGGAAGCTCGGATAAGAAGAATTGTGTGACCGCTTGTAAGGACTGTAACAATAAAAAGGGACACAAGACTCGGGCTGAAATGGAATTGGAAAAACTCCAGGAATCGCAGAAAAAGCCTTAAAACTAGGCAATTACACACAGAGTCATCACACTTTGTTTGCAAGTTATTAAAATAATTTGATTTTTCGGTGTCTTTTCTTTCTTCTATGGCTTGGACTAAAATTGAGACGGAGTTTGCGTGAGCAAAATTACAAAAAGTAGTACGGCCGAATATTTTGCAAAAAACCTACAACAGGTAGGTTTTTCATCGCCTCTAAAGGCAGTATTAACTACTTTAAAAGAAGCTGTTGATAACTCGTTAGACGCTTGTGAAGTATCAGAAATCTTGCCTGATATCGAAGTTACTATTCAAAAGGTAGGAACCGGTTCGTCAAAAAATACGGATTTAATTAAAATTGTTGTTGAAGATAATGGACCAGGAATCGAGCAAGATGACCTTGCCAAAGTATTTGGCGAGTACCTGGCTTCTAGCAAGTTTGGAAAAGGTCAATGTTCTCGTGGACAACAAGGTATCGGTATTTCAGCTGCAACAACTTGGGCGCAATTAACCAATGCCAAAGGTGCTGTTGTAAAAAGCAAAACTAAAAATATGCGTAAAGCAATTAGCGGAGTTGTGGATGTTGATATCAAATCAAACACCGGAATTTTGCGCAACAAAGAAACTGTAGATTGGGATAAGCCACATGGAGTTCGAGTCGAATTTATCATCGATGGAAGAATTCAGCTTAACGGAGACGGTGGTCTAATCACGTACTTAGAGGGAACAGTTTTAGTAAATCCTCATCTAACTATTCGTTACAAATTGATGGATAATGACTGGGTAAAAATCGAACGAGTGACCAATCAAGTTCCTGATATTCCAGGTGCTACTTTACCTCATCCACACACATTTAAACTGGGTGAATTCATCACTCATTCCACTTTGTATGGAAAAATCAGTTTGGATAAATTCCTAAAAACTGGTTTTTCTAGGGTTCATGATCAATCATTAAAGGACTTTGTTGCAAAGGGATTGCCTAAAGGTTTGTTAGATAAACCAGTTTCTTCTTTAAAAGATGACGACTTTAAGAAGGTGTTTACCGCGGTTCAAGAAACCGAACTGATGGCTCCTTCGACGAAAAGTGTACTTACCGTTGGGGAAGAAGCTCTTTCAAAAAGTATTCAGCGTTTAGGCGAAGTGGATTTCTTTTCAGTAATCACTCGAAAACCAGCTATTTGTGACTTTAAACCTGTTGTGGTTGAAGTGGCTTTGGCCCGTTTTAAAAATCGAAATTTAGAAAGCGATGCCCCAGTACAGTTACTTCGATTTGCAAATCGAGTTCCTTTGCAGTTTGATAAATCGGGTTGCGCGATTACTTGGGCCATCGAATCTGTGAACTGGAAAAACTACGGATTAGGGCAGCCAAAGGGCAGTTTGCCTATCGGCCCTTACGTTTTTGCGGTTTCGTTGGTTTCTCCGTTTATTAAATTCAAAAATGCTTCGAAGGAAACAATTGATGCCAGTGAAGAGCTGGTTGAAGAAATTCGCCGTACTTTAATGCAAGCCGGTCAAAAACTATCTCGGCACATTAAAAAAGAATTTAAAGAAGCCGATTTGGAAAGAAAATTGGCGCATATCGAACAATTTGGTCCGATATTAGTTGAGTGTTTAGTGCGTTTAACTAAATCCAATGATACGCGAAAAAAGAAGGCTGAAGAAGGTTTGAAAAAACTTTTAGGCCGCGATTCACAAGAAGCGATTGCTGATTTAGAAGAAGCCTCTACGAAACTGGCTGTTCAAAAATCTAAACTGGCTAAAAAATTAGGAATTGAAGAGGAAGAGGTCGAAGGACATTCTGAGGCCGATTTTATGGAAGACGAAGATTCTGATAAAGCTTCTTCCTATG
>JAYSSX010000583.1:0-4949 GCA_043720315.1 Pseudobdellovibrionaceae bacterium
CATGCAAAACTCTGTCTTCGAAAAAAAGTGTATCGGCGAAGGAAAAAAGGATGCCCTGAGAACCTATTTCGTCGTTGTATCAGCTCCTTCACTGCTGACGATTCGTAAGTCCATTTCAGCCCTGTATATTAAAAAGGGTGGACAGGTTAAGGATTTCATCGCCGAAGACTTCTTACCGCATATTACGATTGGATTCACTCAACGGGATCTCTTTGAATTAGATGGAGTGGTTAAAAATGTCGCCAGCTGTATCTTGCCTTTACCATAAAACTTGCTCGGGTTGTTCCCTTTGGGATATTCCCTTTGAAGTACAGTTATCGACTAAGGCGGAAAGACTTAAGCAGGAGATTGATTTAATATTAAAAGTTGATACCGCAATTCACATTGAACCTTTAGCTCCGGCTGGACTTCGCGATTACTTTAGTTTGACCTACAATCAGGGTCGCTTCGGATTTTATAATAAAAATCAGACGGAAATAATTGATATAGGCGTTTGTCTTCAATCCAGTGCTCCACTCCAAACCTTTTACTTAGAATTTATTAAAGCCAAACCACCGATTGAAAAAGGTTCGATAAAACTACGAGTATTTCACGAAGGATCAGTGTTTAAAAAAGGGGTATGGCTGGACTTCGCAAACTTGGATATTATGGATCTTTTCGCGGAGAAAACTTACCTAAATTTCTTGTTGTCGATTGCTGACGAAGTTGAGATAGGTCAACGACGTAAAAAACTGATTAAAAAGGATGAAGAGTTTAAGCTAATAAATAATCCTTTTAATTTTTGGTTCCCAACTTTTATTGGCGAAAAACGGTATCCTCTGTTTTCCGCTATTAGCGGTTTTTCCCAGACTGGCGAAGTGGCTATCAAAAAGATTTCACAAATTATTCAAGACTTTTTGAAAACTATTTCTGGATTGAAAGGGTTGAGAATTGCTGAGTATGGAAGTGGAAACGGAAGTCTCACTTTACCTTTTTTTGCCGGTGTAAATCATGTTGATTGTTATGAGTTTGACCAAAATACATCGGCTGCCTTACAAAAAACAGTTGATCACTATAGTTTTACCGATTCGGTAAAAATTCATACCGGCGACTATCAACATAAGAAGGCAGCAAATGAAGTTAATTTTAATAAAACAGACCTCATCGTATTAAATCCTTCGCGATCAGGAATAAAGGGCTTTTTAGGGACGCTTAATTCGGGCGCAAAACCCCAGAATCTATTTTATATGAGTTGTTATTTGAAATCATTTTTAGCAGACGGTCTAGATATTCAAAAGCAGGGTTATCAACTGTCGAAGGTCATTTTATTAGATCAATTTCCACAAACCGATCACTTCGAAATAATTAGTTTTTGGAAACTAGGTTGATTTGACAAATTTTGCCGGCGAGATCGACGGCAAAAATCAAATTTATCATCGGGAACAAAATTATGCCCGAAGCGAAAATCAAGAGGCTTCTAGCCAATACCTTCAAGGCGTAGTTTTTGGCCAAACGTTGTTTTGGAAAACCCAAATAGAGGCCACAGGTCCACTCCCCTAGCGTTTGCCCAATCAAAAGTCGCATAAATATTAAATAAAAAAGCGCAAACCCAACGTAAAGGCTGCCAAAAAGAATCAAAATGTCTTTTGATGCCAGAAACAATTTTTCAGTTTGGAAGTGATTAAAAATAAACAAAGAACTAGCCGCCATTACCAAAATAATAAAAAGAACGGCGCAGCCGTCAACAAAACCAGCTAAGATTGAATACATAGCAAGAAGATACTTTTGTTTGCGACTAAAAGAGCCTCCACGAAATCCGGTGTTTTCCTTAGGGCCGACTATAAAATCTTTATTTTTTAAAACAGAATTGATTGAAATCTTGCTACTTGCTGGCTCAGGACGGTTCTTTTTAGGTCCACGCTGAGGACGGATGAGTTCACCTTTGGACATAAACTAATTCGTTCCGGGCTGCGGAACAGGACGATATCTGAATGTTGGCGTTGGTGGCAACGTAAAGTTAGTCGTCGCAGGTGGAGTGGTCTTTAGCATGTAATCAATCCACGAACTCTGACTCTTTTGTTGCTGTCTTTGGGCATATCCCATTAGTAAAGCCGAAAATACTCCAACTCCAATCACACCCCAAGTTTGCATCCACGCCTGAGAATCACGTTTCTTTTTGCGTTCTTCTTTGCTGTCTAATTTGTCTTTTTCTTTTGCGACTTCTGCTTTTTCGCGTTTGTTACAGGCGACGACTATTTCGCCATCAAAAACCTTATCTCCATTCGCCGAACATTCACAACGATAACCCGTTTTAATGACCTGTTTGTTTCCCGCGTCCACAAATGCGCAGTTGTCATTTTTTTTGACCGTGCCGCCCATACATTCTAAGGTTTTTTGCGTGTAATTAACGGACTCGCAGGCTTCGACCTTTGGAGGAACTGCTTGAACAATTGTCGGTGCAGGAGGAACTTGCGTTCCAGGTGCACCCAAAGGTGGTCCCGCGACCGCAGCAGCTCCTGCTCCGTTATCGGTACCGCCTGATTGGCTAGTTGGAGCAATAGGTCTTACTGGAGGTGCCTTTGCCACCGGTGGAGCTTCGACTATCATATCAGCACATTTAAACTTGCCGAATTTTCCATTGTATTTAGCTTCGAAAGCGCCGCAGGTCATGTTCAGTTCACCAATTTTCGATTTCAACGCATCACATGCATCACGTTGATCGGCACGTCCCTGAACAGCTGTACATAAAACACTGACTGTTTTTAATTGCTCATCCATTTTGTTGACGAAGTTCGCGTAGTCTTCTTTTTTTAGGTCGGAATTTTTAGCAATTGATGCAGGTAAATTTCCTTCTGACTTTAGGTAACACTGTCTAGTAGCATCGTTTGTGACATTAACGCAAATTTCATTTCCGCTAGAATCCGCGAAGAAAGTAGTATTACAAACAACTTGTTTTGGTCCACAACTAGAGCCTTTAAATTGTCCCGTTTGCCCTTGTCCACAAAGCGCACCGTTTGTACCGTATTTTACCGTGTTACCAGCCAAGATACAATCGTGTCCCATTCGGATATCCGCCGCGACAGCTTCCGTGAAGAAATAATGATACAAGTGCATTGCAGAAGTATTATTAGCAGGAGTTTGTGCGCCGAATGCATTATGAACATTTTCAATTTCTACTAAGTTCCTTTTGATTACATCGATATATTTTAGTTTTTCAGGAGCGGTTAATTGTTTAAACTGCGCGAAAGGCATAATTTTTGTATTAAAACTGCGGCCAACCATTCCCGCTTGTTTGTCACGAAATTTACCCAAGGCCATTCCTACTTTTTCCACAATGACATCATACGTTTGCATGTCTTCTTGGCTAAAAGTGATGCCGTTCATTTTCATAAATACTTGCGGATTATTATAGATTGCGATTACTAAAGAGTTATCTTTATCTATAGAAGTTAGCTGCGTAACTAATTTCCCATCAGAGTCCTTAAAAGAAGTGACCCGAAATGGTTTAATTTTATAGTTTGGAATTTGTAAGGCTATTTCGTGCAAATGATTTTGAAAACCAGGTGAAGGGTCGGAGACCTTGGAAATTAGCTCTGCAAGACTCACTTCTTTTTCATTTAATTTTACGTCTTGAAATAAGGACTTCACTATCGTTGAAGAATCAACAAATTCGTGATTTGCATTTACCCGATTTTCAGAAAAAGCTAAACTGGAGTTGAGTGTAAATATCAACACACTCAAAATTTTTACCATTCCATTTTTTCTCATTGAAGGCTCTCCAAGTTATTATACTTTCCCTAAATCCTTATCGTCTAAATCCCAGAATCACTTGAGTATTCCAAACAAAACAAGGCTATAGTCCAGCCTGCAAGTCTTTGACATCATTAAGGCAGGAAGCATAAACTAGACTTCATGAGCACAACCGAACTACCCATCTTTGAACAAGCCCTTCTTTTAGCCAAAGCAATGAAAGTAAATCCAGATCTAGTCGAGTTGCCTTTGGTTGCCGAAGGCGAATCTCTTTTTGCAATCTATCAGGATTCCAATTTTTCGGATCGATTTAATGGCGTTAAGGAATTGAAAACGGCTACTTATAAAATGGCCATCGAAGATATTTCGATGGGAGCACCGATGTTGGCTCAATCTGTGATTGGTCTGACATTTAAGGAGAATAGAATTCAAACTTACATTTCCCCTCACGGAAATTCCATTTCCGGCAATAACGTTTTTAGTATTAGTTTGAAAAACCTAGTGGCTTTTAAAGGATACAGAGCTGGAATATCCGATCCCGTTGCTGATCAATTGATTAATAGCGGTTTGTACTTTTTAACTTTTCAACTTTCAAAATATTTGGAATTATAATGAACGAAAAACTATTAATTACGTCAAATCTGTACAAATATATCGAGTTAGAACCGTTTATCATTCTAACTTCCCTATTTTTTTTAGCGTGGATCTTTTATCGTATGTTCCTAAATGAAGTTTCTGAAGAACGTCATTTGAATCTAAAAGGCCACTTTAAAAATATTTCTAAACACTTCGCTGTCTTTGTCGTTTTTTTTCTTTCGGCCTTAATTCTACATGAGGGCGAGATCGATGAAAGCCAAATTTACCTTTCGCGAGCCCTACCATACATGGCATTATTTGCCATTCTTTGGGGTGGAATTATATTTGTAAAAGTTTGCAGATTGATTACTTTACAGTATTTGTTTTTAGGATCAATGAAGGCCGGAGTTCCGGTTCTCATCGTAAACATACTATCGTTGCTTATTTCTGTTTTGTTGTCTATTGGAGGGCTCAATCAATTCTTTGGAATCCAGGTTGGACCATTGATAGCGACCTCCGCAGCATTTTCCATTATTCTGGGTTTAGCCTTACAGGATACCTTGGGAAATCTTTTTGCCGGAATTTCATTGCAGCTGGATAAGTCCTTTGAAATTGATGACTGGATTGAAGTGACTATGGGAATT
>JAYSSX010000584.1:0-7509 GCA_043720315.1 Pseudobdellovibrionaceae bacterium
TTTTCATATGAACTTTTTTGCAATTCGATAAGATTTGGAATGTCGATTACTTGTTTATTTTTCGCAAATGATTTGCGTATTCGGATATTGGACGCTGTGATCGGAGTCGTTCCCATTAATTCTCCCGTTAAATTTTTCTATCAAACACTAAAATCAGAACTCTTGGGTACGGAGGCAGTTCTTAAACCTCACAGCTGATTGTTTTTTATGGGTATAAAAAAATCAAAAACCAAGTGCCCTTTCCTAAGAAAGAGCACTCTAGAATATATTTAAAATAATAGAAATTATTTAACTTCCACTTTCGCGCCAGCTGCTTCCAATGCCTTTTTAATTTTTTCAGCATCGTCTTTAGTTGCGCCTTCTTTAACAGTTTTAGGAGCGCCTTCTACAAGGGCTTTTGCTTCCGCAAGACCTAAACCAGTTACAGCACGTACTTCTTTAATAACGTTGATTTTGTTTGGACCAGCGTCTTTTAAGATTACGTCAAAAGCAGTTTTTTCTTCTACAGGTGCACCACCAGCAGCGCCACCAGCCATCATAACTGGAGCAGCAGCAGAAACGCCCCACTTCTCTTCTAACATTTTTACTAATTCTGCGATTTCTAGAACTGTCTTACCAGAAAGTTCAGATACTAATTGATCATTTGTTAATGCCATTTTTAAAATCTCCTATAATTTATTTAATATTAAGCTTGAGCGGGCGCCGCGTCGGCTCCACCCTCTTGTTGTTTTTTTACATAAGCGTCTAAGCAACGTGCCAACTTTGCAGCTGGAGCATTGAATGTCGCCAATAACTGCGCACGTAATTGATCTTTACCAGGTAATGTAGCGATGAACTTGATTTTTTTCTCATCAAGTTTTTCGCCATCCATTATACCAGACTTAATTTGCAAAATTTCCACGTCTTTCGCGAATTCTGCTAAAGCCTTGGCTGTGGTAACGGTTTCGCCATAAGCGAAAACGATGGCATTAGTACCCTTCATTTGGGTATCAAATGCTGATAACACAGCTGGATGATCTTTAAACGCGCGTCTTGCAAGAGTGTTTCTGACGACTTTCATCTCTGATTCCGCAGTATGAAGTTTTTTTCTAAGTGACGTCACTTGATCAACTCTCATACCTTTGAAGTCAACGATGAAGGCACCTTTCGATTTTCCGAATTTCTCCGAAATCGTTTTTATCTCTTGCTCTTTATCTGCTCGAGTAATCATGAGTGTCCTCCTTTCATTAATAGGCGTATCAGTAGGTCTTAGAGGAAATCTCTATCGCCTGTCTCGGTAGGAAGGTTGCCCTTATTAAAGCCCGTCTTTTTCTTAGAAAAACGAGCGTCCTACTATCTCTGACCGCTTTAGTTTTTAATAATTTATTCTTCTTCCGTAGTGTTCATAATAGAAGTGTCTACTTTAACTCCAGGTCCCATCGTTGATGAAACTGTAATAGAGCGTAAGTATAGACCCTTACTAGTTGCTGGTTTAGCCTTCATCACTGCGCCAAGGAAAGTCATAAAGTTGTCTTTTAACTTTGCATCGCCCATTGATTTTTTGCCAATGCCCGCATGAACGATTCCGGCTTTATCAATTCTAAAGTCTAATTTGCCTTTTTTCTCCGCAGTCACAGCTTCGCCTACATTCATAGTGACTGTTCCAACTTTTGGATTTGGCATTAAACCACGAGGCCCAAGAATCTTAGCAACTTTAGAAACCGTTGCCATCATGTCAGGAGTTGCGATTGCTTTATCGAAATCCAACCAACCATCATTAATTTTTGCTACTAGATCATCAGCTCCAACAAAATCAGCTCCGGCAGCTTTGGCTTCGGCCTCTTTAGGACCTTTTGCGAAAACCACAACGCGAACTACTTTGCCTAATCCATGAGGCAATGCAATTGCTCCACGAACTTGCTGATCACCTTGTTTCGGATCAACACCAAGACGAACTGAAACATCAACTGTTTCATCAAATTTCGCCGTAGCTGTTTCTAAAACTTTTTTCATAGCTTCTTCGGCATTATGTTTTTTAGCCGTGTCCACTTTTTTTGCTGTATTTACGTATCTTTTACCAGTCATACGCTACCACCCTATTCCTGTATTTCTAGACCCATGCTGCGAGCGGTGCCCACAACTTGAGACATAGCTGATTCAACTTTTACACAGTTTAAATCAGGAAGTTTGGTCTGCGCGATTGCTTTCACATCAGACATTTTTACTTTTCCTACCTTGTCCTTCTGAGGCATTTTAGATCCACTTGCGATCTTCGTTGCCTTTTTTAACAGACTCGACACTGGAGGCGTCTTGGTGATGAATGTGAACGATCGATCTTGGTAAACTGTAATGATTATCGGAATAATCGAGTCTCCCAAAGCCTGGGTTCTAGCATTGAATTGCTTACAGAACTCCATAATGTTCACACCATGCTGTCCGAGCGCCGGTCCAACGGGAGGAGCTGGATTAGCTTTCCCTGCCGGTATCTGCAGTTTAATCATACCTGTAACTTTTTTTGCCATCTGGCCCACTCCTGCATTGGTGTTATTAACAACCGATCTCCCTATGAGAACGGTCTAAAAAATTAAATAAAAACTAACTACGCTTTCTCTACCTGGATAAAATCCAACTCAACTGGAGTAGGTCTACCAAAGATAGAAACCAGAACTTTAACTTTACCTTTTTCCTCGTTGATATCTTCAACCGAGCCGTTAAAGTTACTAAATGGCCCGTCCACAACCGTTACACTTTCACCCACAGAGAACTTGATTTTAGGTTTCGGCTTTTCAGCTCCAACGACCATCTGTTGAGTAACGCGCATAACTTCGTGCTCAGGAACTTCTGGAGGACGGGTCTTAGCCCCACCCACAAAACCACTCACCTTAGATGAATGTTTAACCAGATGCCAAGTCTCATCTAACAAATGCATCTGAATAAAGATGTAACCTGGGAAAAATTTTCTCGATTTGGTCTGCTTCTGACCTTTTACCAACTGAACAACGTTTTCGGCTGGAATTAAGATGTCGCCGAAATACTTTTCCAATTTACTAGAACGAATACGTTCTTCGATGGCTGACTTTGCTGTCATTTCACATCCGGTCTGAACGTTAATGATGTACCATTTTTTATCAATAACCGCCTGATTTTGCATTATTTCACCACCATGTTGAGAACGTATCCTGATACGAAATCAAAACTAGTTACAATCACACTGGAAATAAAAACCATGATTACAACTACGATAGTCATCGCAGTAGTATCTTTGTTAGATGGCCAAACTACTTTGCGAATTTCTTGAACCACTTCTTCGGCCCAAGCTAAAACTTTTGGACTGAATTGAAGTAATCCAAATATGAGAAAGCCTACTACAATCGGAACTCCATGTCTGACAACATCTGAGTCAGTCATGCGAGCTACAACAGCAAAAGCCGCTGCAAAAGATTTCAAAAGTAAATGCAATGTAAAGCCAACAAGAGCAGCAAACATCGCAAAACATAAAGTTAAAATTTTAGAATTTGTTTTATCCATTTTTTCCCATTTCTTTCGTCCTAAATTATTAAGTGGCAGGGCAGGAGGGGCTCGAACCCACAACCTAAGGATTTGGAGTCCTTCGCTCTACCAATTAGAGCTACTGCCCTGCAGTTTTTTTAATTTAAAACGAATCCCCCATCAAACGAGTTTGGGGACACCTATAAAGAATGTCCCCAAAACCTATTTTTTACTCTAAAAACTGAAATTATTCGACGATTTCAGTCACAACACCGGCACCAACTGTACGGCCACCCTCACGGATAGCAAAACGCAACTCTTTTTCCATTGCGATTGGCGCGATTAATTCGATGTCGATTTCTACACGGTCACCAGGCATAACCATTTCAGTTCCTGCTTTTAATGTTACAACACCGGTAACATCAGTAGTTCTGAAATAGAATTGTGGGCGATATCCGTTGAAGAATGGAGTATGACGTCCGCCTTCTTCTTTAGTAAGAATATACGCTTGGCCTTTGAATTTTTTATGAGGCTTGATAGTTCCTGGTTTCGCAAGAACCTGTCCACGCTCAACATCTTCTTTTTTGGTACCACGTAAAAGAACGCCGCAGTTGTCTCCCGCTTGACCTTCATCAAGAAGTTTACGGAACATTTCGATTCCAGTAACTGTCGTTTTCTGAGTGGGACGTAAACCGATGATTTCGATCTCTTCGCCAACTTTAACGATACCACGCTCTACACGGCCAGTAACAACTGTTCCACGACCAGAGATAGAGAACACGTCCTCAACTGGCATTAAGAAAGTTTTATCTGTCGCACGAGCTGGAGTTGGGATGTAAGCATCAACTGCATCCATCAAAGCTTTGATTGCTGGTTTTCCAAGTGGAAGAGCCGAACCCTCAAGACCTAATTTAGCAGAACCTTGAACTATAGGAATCTTGTCGCCTGGGTATTCGTATTTAGATAATAACTCACGAATTTCCATTTCAACTAGTTCTAGCAATTCTTTATCGTCGACCATGTCACATTTATTCATGAAAACAACAAGCGCAGGAACACCAACTTGACGAGCCAAAAGGATATGCTCACGAGTTTGGGGCATAGGACCGTCAGCTGCAGAAACAACCAGAATAGCGCCATCCATTTGAGCGGCACCAGTGATCATATTTTTAACGTAATCGGCATGTCCCGGACAATCAACGTGGGCGTAGTGACGTTTTTCAGTTTCGTATTCAACGTGAGTAGTAGAAATCGTAATACCACGCTCTCTCTCTTCTGGAGACTTATCGATTTGATCGTAAGACTTTGCTTCCGCTTTACCTTCAAGGGCAAGAGTAGTAGTGATCGCAGCTGTTAATGTCGTTTTACCATGATCGACGTGACCGATAGTTCCGATGTTACAGTGGGGCTTATTACGGTTGAATTTCTCTTTTGACATTGTCTTTCCTCCTGAATGGAAATTGTTTTAATATAAATTTTAATAATCCTAAAAAAGCACTTACAAATTCTCACTTAAAGCCTTTGTTTTTACAAACTAAAGCCGGTCTATAGCGCTCTGTTTTATGTTTAATAAAACTGGAGCCCGTGATCGGAGCCGAACCGACGACCTCACCCTTACCAAGGGTGCGCTCTACCACTGAGCTACACGGGCACTTAAGCCTGCTTACCCGATGAAAGAACATTGGAGCGGGAGACGGGTCTCGAACCCGCAACCCTCAGCTTGGAAGGCTGATACTCTAGCCAATTGAGCTACTCCCGCAACTCGTCTCTAGATTCTTAGGGAACCAATTTACAGAATGAAGATGGTGGAGAGAGAAGGATTCGAACCTTCGTAAGCATAAGCTAATGGATTTACAGTCCATCCCCTTTAGCCACTCGGGCATCTCTCCGTCTTAATTCTTTTTCTTATTTCCCGTAAAGAAAACAAAAAAGTAAACTGGAGCTGGTTATGGGACTTGAACCCGCAACCTGCTGATTACAAATCAGCTGCTCTACCAATTGAGCTAAACCAGCCCTTTGAATTTGAGACACGACCGAATTGTTCTATGGATTTTTTTGATCAGAGTCAAAAAGAATCGATTATATTTTTGAATATTTTATTTGTCTTGTGGTCTCAGTCAGAGCGATGGCTGTGGCCACTGACGCGTTGTAGCTAGCATCAACTGAGGCCTGCGGAATCTGCACAAGTTCATCGCATAACTTCTCGGTAGTCGAACGCATACCTTTGTCTTCACTACCAATCACCCACACGATTTTTTTAGATAACTTTTGTTGGTAAATATTGGTCTTACCTTTGTGACTTAGACCATACACCCAAAAGCCATTTTTCTTAAGCTCTTCCAATGGGTTACCAAAATGAGTGGTGGTCAAAACCGGCACGTGCTCCACGCCTCCGCACGCCACTTTATGAACCGAAGGAGTTAGGCCAACAGCGCGATCTAAAGGAGTTAAAATTCCTTTTACTCCCATCAGCCAAGCGGTACGAATAATTGCACCAAAATTATGCGGATCTTCCAATCCGTCGACGACTAAAATGCAAGCCTCTTCAGCAGAAAGCACGTCATTGATGTCGAATTCTGGCAGTGGTTTCGCAATTAGCACGGCACCTTGGTTTCCATGAAAACGTTCCAAAACTGCAGCTTCTTTAATCACAATTTCAATTTTTCGATGTTTTAGGAGGTCACCGAGCTCGCGCAATTCGTGCGAAGACTCCCAACCTTTAACCATCCAGGCTTGCTCGACTGACTTCGGATTAATTCTAACCGCCTCCAATACGGAGTGAGTACCTATGATTACGCGTTTGTCTTTTGGAATTAAATCAGCCTTAACTGCCTTCACAGGCCCATTTTCAGAGGGAGAAGTAATATTTCTATTCGAATGAGCACCTGCCCCACGAGCACCGTACGGCTTCCCCGAAGGAGAACGCAAAGGTGGACGACCAAAGGAACTAGAAGGCTTTTTATACTGGCTTTTTGTTTTCATAGAATCTCTTTTATATAACTCCATTTACCAGACTTTGAATCATACTGAAAGTGATGAATACAGCAATTTGTAATCGCTACAGGGTTCAATTTAGGATTTACGAAGGTAGTGAGGTTTCTAATGACTCCCCCATGTGTAAAAATCAGCATATTTCTTTCAGATGGCAATTTGACGGTGTCCTTATTGTGGACCAACTCCTTCATTTTCTCCTCGAGAAAACCCATTACTCGTTTGCAAACTTCAAATTTAGATTCACCCTGAGGAAAAGCAAAATTCCAATCAGCCAAATCGTTAGACTTCCACAAATCAAACTCTTTTTTTCCGAAAATTTCCGGAAATTTTTCGAAATAATGTCCTTCGGCTACTCCCAAATTAGTTTCACGAAGGTGATGTGACTTTGGAATATCTAATTGAGGATTCTTTGCAAAATGATGAGCCAAAGCCATTTGCGCCGTTTTAAAAGCCCGTCCTAAATCAGAGCTAAAAATGTGATGAATATCGAAATGTTTAATTTTGTGCGATAACGATTCAGCCTGGCTTTCGCCCTCAAAATTCAAAGGAATATCAGTGTGACCTTGAAATTTTTTTTCCTTATTCCAATCCGTTTCTCCGTGCCGGATTAAGTATAGATTAAATAACAGACTCATTTTGCGCCAACCTTTCTGCAGCTTCAACCAGGCCTCGCAGTACCGAGTGAAAATGACTAGTCGATTGAATTTTTTCAGTTCCAAAGCGTTGGACAAATTGGTCTTTTATAAAGGGAACTTTTGCTGTTCCTCCGGTGAGGCAGATTAAATCCACATCTTCGGTCCTCTTACCGGCTTGTTCTAAACATCGATCCAGCGCTTGAAAAATTTTGTCTTTATTTGGTGTAGCCCATTCTTGAAATTCCCCTTTAGAGAAATCTTGTTCAATTTCTATATCGGGATAATCAAAAACAAACGTCGTTTTATTATTATCAGAAAGCTGACGCTTAACCAACTCGATCGCCTCAAAGAAAGGGAATATCTGTTGATCGTCAATTAATACCAGTAATCGATCTAAGCATTTTTTATCTTC
>JAYSSX010000585.1:0-2937 GCA_043720315.1 Pseudobdellovibrionaceae bacterium
AAAGCAGCTTCACGATCCGTTTTGTTTTCTAAGGCCTTGTCCAAACTGCTAAGAATTGTAGAAATCAACGCCAAACCTGATATCGCCACAATCATTTCTGTAGGAAAGGCTGCAAATAGACTAGTCACTATTCCGGCAAAAAGTCCGATGATAATGTAACCTACTGAAGAAACCATTCCAGCAATATAACGTTTTTTTGAATCGGGATGCGATTCTGGCGACATCGCAATGGCAGCGGTAATCGCCGCCAAATTAATTGAAAATCCGCCAAAAACCGCACTGATCATATTTATAGCACCGGAACTGGCCATTAAACGGGAAGTCTGTGGACGATAATTATAATTCATCATCACCGAAAGACCGGTTAAGTTTTGCGAAGCCATGGTTACGACAAACAACGGAATACCAATACTTAATAAATTTAATAAATTAAACTCAGGACGAAAGAATTCAAAATGGGTCAGTTCAAATTTAATCTCGTTGAAATGCAAAAGATTCATCGAAAAGGCCACGGCCATTCCTACCAAAACTACAAACAACATAACATAGCGAGGAAGCCACTTTTTGCAAATGATAAAAGTGAGCAACATGTTGGTCAATAAAATGGGCTGCGAACTGATTTTTGTAAATGTGTCGATACTAAAATGCAGCAAAACCCCGGCTAAAAGGGCGGAACACAAGGAAATCGGAATCTTCTTCATGACCTTTTCGAAAACTCCGGTAATACCCGAAAGAAAAATTAAAAAGGCTGAAAGTAAAAACGAACCAATCATCTGATTTAAAGTAAAGTCTTTGGCACCGGCAATGATTAGCGCTGCTCCTGGAGTCGACCAAGCGAATAAAACCGGCGATCGACTCTGCCAAGAAAAAATCAGACCAAGAAGGCCCATACCTATACACAAGGCCCCCAGCCAAGAGCTGGCTTGTTCTATACTCGCACCACTGGCTTGTGCCGCCTGGAAAACTAATACCGCAGAACTTGTCATTCCGACTAAAATTACTATTAAACCAGCAACAAAAGAAGATAGGGAGAAATCTTTAATTATTTTTGTCACAATAACCTTTTCATGATATTCACCGCTTATGAATTTACTACAAATGAACCTTGCAAACAAACAATATGGTTCGAAAATTTTATTTAAGGATGCTCAGTTTTCGATAAATGCCGGCGAACATGTAGGTGTTATCGGTCCCAATGGTGCCGGAAAAACAACCTTATTTAAAATTATGGTCGGGCTAGAAGAATTAGATTCAGGCGAAATCATCAAGGCCAGCCAAATCAGAATTGGATATTTAGAGCAAGAGTCCGACTGGTCCGTTCAACAAATCGTCGAAAACTACTTGATCGATAGTTGCCTCACTCCGATTTGGGAACTTAAACAGCTGGGTTTAAGAATCGGCCTTACTGAGTCCCACTTCCAAAGTAAAATGAGTGACCTCAGCGGCGGTTATCGTATGCGGGTAAAATTAATTTACCTCATTGGCCAACAACCTGATTTGATGTTGCTGGATGAACCAACCAATTTCTTGGATCTGGAGAGTATTATGGCCCTAGAAGAATTCCTTCAGGAATACCATGGTGCATTTTTGTTGATTTCGCATGATCGCGAATTTTTACGTCGAACCACCGAACACACTTTGGAGGTTGAATCCGAAGACATTATTAAATTCCCGGGTCACATTGACGACTACTTCGAACAAAAAGAAGAATTGGCTAAACTGCAGTTGCAAAAGGCCGCCAATCTTGAGGTCAAACGACAACATCTGCAAGACTTTGTCGATAGATTCCGAGCCAAAGCAACTAAAGCCAAGCAGGCGCAAAGTCGAATGAAGCAGTTAGAAAAACTGGAAAGAATTGAAATCAAACCACTTCCCGTAAGAAGTCGAATTCATTTACCCGAACCCGAGCCTACCGGAAAAGAAGTCCTTGCTATTGAAAATGCAAATTTGGGTTACGGCGACAAAGTGATCTTGTCTTCAGTGAACTTAATAATAAATCGCGGCGATCGTATCGGAGTGGTGGGGTATAACGGCGCCGGAAAATCCACTCTCTTAAAATCATTGGCTGACCGAATTCCCCTTTTAAGCGGAGCAAAGAAGTATGGCCACAAAGTCGAGTATTCTTATTTTGCCCAGCATCTGGCCGAAGATTTAGAACCGGAAGACAATGTCCTTGAAGCTTTGCAAAGAAAAGCCTCCCTGCATACCACCTCGCAAGAAGTTTTAAATATCGCCGGGTCGTTATTGTTTAGTGGCGAAAATCTAAAAAAGAAAATCAAAGTCCTTTCCGGGGGCGAAAAAACTCGGGTAGCCTTAGGACAAATACTATTGCAAAAAAAGCCTCTCTTATTTTTAGATGAACCGACGAATCACTTAGATTTCGACACTGTAGTTTCCTTATCTGAAGCGCTTGCCCATTTTAAAGGAACATTGATCCTAGTTAGCCATGATCGAAGTTTTATCAAAAATGTCGTCTCCAAGATTTTTGAAATTCGCGACGGGAAGGCTATTGTTTATCCTGGTAATTACGATGACTATCTTTGGAGTTTAGAAAAAGGTACTTTAAGCCAATTAAAAACCGTATCCACCCCGGAACTAGACAAAGAATATAAAGAGAGAACGGAATCAGGAAATGATAATCGAAAATTTAACTACAAAGAAGAGACTAAAAAAATTGCTTCCGAGATAAAGGAACTTCAACGAAAAATCTTAAAGACCGAAGAGATCATTTTTAATATGAATCAAAAACAGCTGGAGCTGACAACCCTGCTGATCTCTACCAGTGGTCCCAAGGCGAATGAAATCTCTAAAGAATCGGCAAACATTACCGAACAAATTAATCAGTCCGAAGAGGCGCTCTTGACTCACATGGAAAACCTTGAAATCAAACAAAAGGAACTTGAAAGTTTAAAGACCTAAATTATACTTAGTGAGTAA
>JAYSSX010000586.1:0-2135 GCA_043720315.1 Pseudobdellovibrionaceae bacterium
GTTAATTTTTTCTCAAATTGGAAAGAGTTTGCAACTGACTTGTCTTTGGAGATCAAAGGATGGCGCATTTTTTCAAAACTGATTTTAGTTGTATCAATAATTGGAAAAACCGTCGCTTGATATTTTTTTTGCATGACCAAACTAGTTGTATATTCTAGCTCGAAAAACTCACTTAGTGTTTCTGGAAGTTGCAGTTGTGTTTCGAATTTTAACTGGTCATATTTTAACACCCAGAAAACACTCCAAGGGCTTAAGCCATTTAAAATGAGATGTACTATCGGATTTGCCTCAGTACTTAGACAAGAATTTACTAAATTCAGTTTTTTAAAAAATCGCGACATCGGATGTCGAGTAGTTGCCGGTAAATATTCTTTCGCATCGGTTAGGGTCAATGCCTCAACCACAGAAAAAACACTAGCAAAAGAACCCAGCTGAGTCGTCATCGACGTCGAGTGTTTGAATGATTCTTGGGAAATTTTTAAACAGGCCAACGAAGCCAATGCAAAAAAAGTCCAAAAGTAACTAAGCGGAAAATGAATCCAACCAAAAGCCTTTGCAAAAGTCAAAACCACACACATGAACCAAAAAACAATCACCAGTTGCATAACAATTCGCTGCATTTTTTCCAATCGTTTCCCATTTCGAAAATCAAACAGCGGTGATGTCAGTAAAATTTCCTTTTTAGACAATCTAGCCTGCACAATTAATTTGCGTAGCGCCCCTGCATATTTCATAAATCTCAGGGTTTTTGATTGCTGATTTAATATCTGGGCATCAGTCAAGCATGGCTTTGTCATCCGATCTGCCAACAACTGAATCCCTTTATCCGAAAAGCACTCCGATAGCAGCTGACAAACCGAATGGTCGCCCAACAAATTCAAGTCTTTAATAATGGGATCGGCAAACTCTGAATTAATCGCCAAAGTGCTTGCATTAGGTTTCCCCAGCGTTCTTTGCCTCTGGCGTTCATAAAACTCAATCAAGGTAAGCAGTTTATCGCTGAAATTTCGATGCGACCGGCTACAAAAAAGGAGAATAGTAAATAATATTAAAAACGAAAGAACAGATAACAATTCCAATAGATACAGCTGGGCATAATTCAGATAAACAGTCAGAGCGAAAAAAAGGAAAAAGCAAGCTATCCTGGATAACCCAATTTTTTCGATTTTAGCGTCTGTTTTCTGCTGTAGCTTCTGCAGTTTAGGTATTTTAGAAAACATGCTTGATTCTAACTTAAACGCTGAGCATTTAACAAGAAATTTGCATGACAACAGCAATTCGCAAAACATAGACTGCCGAAGACTTAAATTTAGGAGGTCTATGTGAACAAAATAGTTTTGTTTATTGTATCAATAGTTACTAGTTTATCAATCAGTGCCCAGGCACAGCTTTTATCTGCGCAGCTCAGCCCAGAGATGAAAATTAAATTACAACAAGAGATTGATTTTATTGGCAATCTTTATGGCTCTGTTTATGCCCCTAAAACTTGGAAAGAAAGCCACCTTGGTTGGAATCTTCCTCAACAGGTATCATTAGCGCAACAAAAATTGCAGGCAGCGACCCACCTACGCCAGGCACGAACAGCTGTCGCCGACCTCATCAATTCTACAGCTGACTATCATGTTAGTTTTGTTTTCTATTCGACTGAAAAATCTAGTCTTCCGTTTCAAGTTAAATCGGTAGCCGGTCAAAGCATCATCGTTTTCATTGATCGAACGAAACTTTCTGAAGCCGCCTTTCCTTTTGATCTAGGTGACGAGTTGATTAGTATCGATGGTGTAAATGTTAACGCTTTAAAAAGCCAGATGGTTTCTATCCTAGGTGCCAACGTTGCATCTACTGATGAGGCTTTGGCAGACTTTTATTTAACTCAAAGATCTGGTCGCGCCAATATGATAGTTCCGCATGGACCCAGCAGCATTGTCGTCAAAAAGGCTTCCGATGACACTTTAAATACAGTTACTTTGTATTGGGAATATGAGGCTGAAAATTTAGGCCGCATAGCCAACACGAAGGTGGGCTCTACTTTATTGAATAAAAATATGTTGGGCATGAAGGCTTACGATTTTATCGCTGATAAAAAATCAGAAAACCGCTTTGCCATTGGTAACCGAAATCCATTTTTACCTAACTTA
>JAYSSX010000587.1:0-3250 GCA_043720315.1 Pseudobdellovibrionaceae bacterium
TCCAAATCTTGTGGTTGCGGGAGCAATTCGCTACTGAGTGTAGGCATTACTGGCGTCCTACAAACCAAAAGAGGTGAGCGGGTATTAAAGTGATCTAATTCCGCAAACAAGTCTTTGCTTAAAAAAAATGTGGAATGGGGCTTTTTTAATTGCCAGTCAGGAGTCATTCCGACCGAGCAAAGTATAGTTTGAGGCCAATCAGTTTTGGACAATTCTTGAGTCAATTTTTTGCCCGAAACCAGACACAGCTGATTCGATTTTATTTCTTTCGATTCATCTAAGCTTTTCCACAGCCGAAACTTTTCATTTTGTTTACTGGTAATTTGTTCGTTCATATCAATCTTCCGGCCATGGCTCTTCATCAAAATCGATAGTAGGAGCCGGTTTTATTTTTTTAAAAACCAAAAGACGGCGATGGTTTTCTGATTTTGGTAAAGTGTAAGTGTGATCTTTTTCAAGCTGAAACCATTCGCCAAATTTATCTAATGCAGGTTGAATTTCCGGGTCGACGCCTGGGCCTTTCATTAAAAAAACTTTTCCACCTAATTTTAGGCAGGTGAGCACATTGCCTAAAGTGTTCGAGATGTCTTCAACGGCGCGAGTAATCACTCCATTAACGGGGTACGCGAAGTAAGGATTGATATTGCGGCCAATGATATCTAATTTTTTTAGGTTCATTTCTGTGCGAACGGATTTCAAGAATTCAACGCGCTTTTGCACGCCTTCGGCTAGAATAATTTGTTGATCGGGATGCAAAAATTTTAAAGGAATACCGGGAAAACCAGGACCGGTTCCCATGTCCATTAATGGAAAAGTCAGTTTGGTCATCTGGTCCACGATTAAACAATCAATGAAATGCTTAATTGCGATATCTTTAAAACTCAGGAGACGGGTAAAATTATCTTTACCTTGCTGAACCATTAACAGCCGATAAAACTGCGCCAACTGAAGCCTTGTTTCGTGACCAATATGACCAAAATCATGATTAGAAAAGAAGTCCCTCAGTCTGTCATTGGCCTCTTCCAGTTCATAAATAGTATCGGGTTTTTTATGTTTTCCGGCCAAGGTTTGCGACCTTAGAACATCGACGCTTTTGTCTTTGTGGCGCTTTTCAATGCGAGTTTTATAGGGACTGGTATTGTTTTTGTTTTTATGAGCCATGTCTAATCTAACATATTCAAGTAAAGTCTTGAAATCACTTCAATATTAATTAATAATTGGACTCTATGACACAATCATCAGAAGCGCAATCACTTGCGCAAAATAAACTTAAAGAAATTCAAGAAAAGGCCCTAAAAGCTATACAAAATTCACAGTCTTCACAAAGCTTGTATGATGCGAAGGTTGAGTATTTAGGCAAAAGTGGTCAGCTGACCGAAATCATGAAATTGATGAGCAAACTTTCCAAAGAAGAAAAACCCGAGTTTGGAAAACAGGTCAACGAAGTTAAAGCTATCATCGAAGCCCAATATCTTGAAAAAGAGACTACTTTAAAAAAACAAGAATTGGACGAAAAATTAAAGTCCGACTGGATTGATTTAACTTTGCCTGCGGTGGGATCTAAAGTGGGAAGTGCGCATCCTGTTTCCATCGTAACTGATGAAATTGTGCAAATCATGTCCCGTTTAGGTTATAGCGTAAGACAAGGTCCCTTGATCGAAAAAGACTATTATAATTTTGAAGCACTTAATATCCCTGCTGATCATCCAGCGCGCGACATGCAAGATACTTTTTTCGTCGATCAAAGTTTGGTGTTGCGAACCCATACCTCACCGATTCAGATACATAGTCTGGAGTCCGAATCTTTGCCTTTGCGAATCGTAGGTACAGGAGCGGTTTTTCGTGTAGATAGCGATATTTCTCATCTGCCTCATTTTCATCAAATTGAAGGAATGTGTGTAGATAAAAAAGTTTCTATGGCCGACCTTAAGGGAACCATTACCTATTTCGTAAAAGAGTTTTTTGGACAAGAATTGAAGACTCGCTTTAGACCCAGCTTTTTTCCGTTTACAGAACCCTCTGCCGAAGTCGATTGCACTTGTCCGATTTGTAAGGGCAAAGGCTGCAGTTTGTGCAAGCAAAGTGGATGGATCGAAATTGGGGGATGCGGTTTGATTAATCCAAAGGTTTTTGCAGCCGCTGACATCAAGTATCCGGAGTGGCAGGGATTTGCTTTTGGCTTTGGTATTGAAAGAATGGCCATTATCAAATACGGCATCGATGATATCAGACATTTACCAGAAAATGACATTCGTTTTCTTCAACAATTTTAGGTGCGAATATGAAAATTTCATTAAAATGGATTAACGACTTTGTTGATGTAACAGAGTATTTAGAAAAACCAGAACCGTTGGCCGAGTTGTTAACCAAGGCCGGATTAGAAGTTGAAGATATACAAAATAAATCAAAAGATTTTAACCAAGTGGTTGTCGGTTTGATTCTAGAAAAAGAAAAACATCCGAATGCTGACAAATTAAGTCTTTGTAAGGTCACGACCGGCGAAGGAGTTGTTCATCAGATCGTTTGTGGGGCACAGAATCACAAACAGAACGATCGCATTGTGGTGGCCCTGCCTGGCGCGATTTTGCCTGGTGATTTCAAAATTAAAAACTCAACCATTCGCGGCGTTGATAGCGCAGGGATGTTGTGTTCGTTGAAAGAATTGGGCCTGGCGGAAACAAGTGATGGGTTGCTCATTCTCCCTAGCGATGCCCCTTTAGGTAAAAATTTTGCAGAATATTATGGGTTGGATGACGTTCATTTTGAATTGAAGGTAACTCCTAATAGAGCCGATTGTTTAAGTCATTATGGTTTAGCACGCGAGATCGCTTGCCTGACTGGCAAGCCTCTTAAGAAAATGAATATCGAGTATACGCAGATTGATGATTCGACCAAAAAGAAAATCGATTTAGTTGTTTCAGAGCCTGAACTTTGTCCTCGGTATACGGGGCGATTTTTTGATCAAGTTAAAGTGACGGCAAGTCCGGATTGGTTGAAAAAGCGTTTAGATTCGATCGGGGTAAAGTCGATCAACAATGTGGTCGACATCACGAATTACGTTATGCATGAACTTGGTCAGCCTCTGCATGCGTTTGATAGCAGTGAAATCAAAGGCTCTAAAATTACTGTTAAAAAAGCCACAGCGGGACAGAAATTTACTACGCTGGATGGAACTGAAATTAGTTTTAAAGAGGGCGAATTATTAATCTGCGATCAAGAGCGCGCGGTTGCTTTGGCTGGAGTCGTTGGC
>JAYSSX010000588.1:0-1627 GCA_043720315.1 Pseudobdellovibrionaceae bacterium
TTTGACTGACATTTTCAAATTTTTTGTAAAAAACGGGGTAACTTTCAGAAGAGGTCAGTTTAAAACTACCCGAAGCATCTTTTTCGTTCACTTTTGTTACCAAAGTAATGCTGTAGTAGCAACCTTTGGGAGTTCCGTTAGGTCCTGGCTCTTGAGTAACATCCATTTTGGTTACGGTTTTTCCAATTTGACCAACAACTTCTGGTTGTTGGACGTCAATTCCGCGAACAACATCAAAAGTTGCAAATTCGTCTTTTAAAATTGTATCTGCCGATTTTAAATCAGCGCTATCAATAGCTTCAGAAAGTTTTTCAGCTTTAAATTGGGGCCCGTAATTTATGGAAAGGTCAGGCGGTTTCATACAAGATAGGAAAAAGGTAGAAATCGAAAGACTGCTAATCAAAAGCCAATGTGATTTTAGTTTCATAATTTATCCTAAATGGAATCCCAGCCCCAAATCCACAGTGGAAGGGGAAATAGTTCAGTGAGTTCTTCAGAATACTCAGAAGGACCAAAAAGCAGTTTCAATAATTCTTGTTCGCTATTTAAATTAATACTGGTTTGATCGACTTGGAAAATAAGGCCGGTTTCAGTTTTTTCTAATTTGAAATTCTTTACGCCTCGACTTTGAACGTATCTTCCCACTTTGGTCGATAGGCTTTTAAGGTTTATAATTTTTAGCATTCCTAAGTAGCCTTCGTTTTTAACGAATCCGTGTTCATCTAACCTTGCAATAAGATTAATTGAATGAGTAGGAGCTATTAAAGTAAACGCTCTTTTTTTTGTTTTAAAAATGTAGGTCAATAAACTTTGTAAAGCACTGACTCCTCCGCCCCACTCATGAATATAGTCAGTTAGGTCGGCACCTTTGCCTTCAACAGCGTAAGCAGCCAGCTGTCCCGATGCATCCCATGCTGTGTATACATGAGTATTGGGAATTTGAAGATATTTTCTAATATCTTCTGACGTCCGATAATTAGTTACAGTGTGCTGATTATAGAGGCGCAAAATGGCGTCGGAAGAAACCTGATGAGTGTCTAAATAGCGATAGGTGGGACTAAGCGCACCAAGTTCTTGATCGATGACAAAGCTTACTTCATTTCCGGCCAGCTCAAAACCTAGTTTTCGGTAAAAATCGTAAAGATTTGTCCAAAGGATAGACAAATCACAATCTTGGGCTTTAGCTTCCGCTAAGCACTCCTCGATCACTTTAGTGCTAAACCCTTGGCCGCGATGCGTGGCTTGCGTAACAACACTACCAATAGCAGCAATTTTAAAAATACAAACAGGAGTTTTAACGATGATTGGTTTTAAAACCGCATGCGATATCACCTTTTCGTCTTCTGTGATAATACGCATATTATGCATATTATTTGGGTTCAACGCAGTCGGATACTCGTGGCTAATTGACCAATTTTGATCCGGACGAAGTTGGTCGTTTAAGAAGTCGACTACCTTGCTAAATTCATTTGATTCGGGAATTCTTGGTCCTTGCATATGTTTTAATTATAGCTGCTTCGGAATATATAGATAAGGCCTGGGGCCATAATTGCGACATCAGTCTGTATTTTCCCTTTACACGGTCGGTTCTTAGCGTTATTTTTGAGGCTGATTTTTAGGAGTGTTT
>JAYSSX010000589.1:0-4095 GCA_043720315.1 Pseudobdellovibrionaceae bacterium
AATTCCACTGTAAAATTTGGGTTAGAATGTGTCATTGAAGATAGAACCTGCAGTGATGGAAATCTTTCTGGTTCGTACAATTACGCCAGTTGTAATCCCGAAGCTGCTAAAACTTGTCGTTTTAATGGACAAGATATAGCGGATGGAGAAAGTGTCTTTGCCTACAGTGTTTCTACAGTTAAATTCGGAAGTTCTTGCGAAGATAAAAAAGAATCACGTGTTTGTAATGACGGGACTTTGTCGGGAACATTTGCCTTTGGTTCTTGTAATGAGGACGCTCCAAAGATGTGTAAATTTAATGGACTAGATATAGCACATGGAGCATCGGTTACGGCGTTCAGTAAACCTTCAGTTGCGTACGACCAAACCTGTGAATCGGTCAGTGAAGAACGCATTTGTACCGATGGGGATTTGTCGGGAACTTTTCCAATGGCAAATTGTAATGTCAATGCGCCAAAATCATGTTTGTTCAGTGGGCAAACTTACGCGCATGGTGAGACCTGGATTGTTTTTAAAGATGCCAGTCCGTCATTTACCAATCATGACGCCTGCGATGATGTGAAAAGAACTGATAAATGTGTCGATGGGGTATTTGGCTATCCAGAGGGATCATTGACTTGTCAGATGGAAGCGCCAAAAAGTTGCAATATGAATGGAACTATGACGGCACACGGAGACTTCTTAAAGTTCTTTCCTCAAGAGCTGGTACAACATCCAGGGTTTAAGTGTGATCAGGTCAATGCTTCTTGTTACGACGGCAAATACTATGATGGAAATTTTCAGTTAAATGTAACTTCGGCATCAGGACTTTCTTGCGCGTGCGACTCGGAAGTGGGGTTAGCTGCAGATCCTAATGGGATTTGTCTGTGTACTGGCGGAAAAGTTTTCGATATAAAACAAAACAAGTGTGTGGATCCGGAACCAGTTTGGAGTTTACAATCGTCGCTAACGAAACCCTATTTGACGAAAAAAGAATGTGGTAACGCTACTACAAATTATCCCTATTCAAGCTATGGTGTTGCTGTGACCACCACAGGTACTTTGAATCCGGAAAGTCTGCTTACGGCCGCGTCGCAAAGGATGGGCACTCTTAAGGACTTCATCAAGGTACCCTCTTGCACGGCGACTTCTCCAACAATTAAAAATGGCTGTACCGAAACCTACAACTCTTGTGATGTAGAAGTCTACCAAGTGATCTTGGGTATTTAGAAACCAGTAATTAAAGTTTAATCTCAGAAGAATTGGCAGAGTGAAGATTTGGTCCCAACTGGGACCTTGCCAACAGAACTTAAAAGCATTTAAATTTGTCCCTAATCGTCCTCTGTTTCATAATGAAACACGCGTTGGTTTCAAAATTAAGTTCACACGTATCAAAGAGAGTATTTTACCTAAATTCCTCAACTATACTGGACCTTAGGCCGATATGTTATACATCTTAGGGAGATCTTCGTGCACGTTAGCAGACGAAATAAATTTTCTATTGTAGATAGACAGACTGTCATTGGCATTTTGTTTTTCGCCATTGTATTGTTCATTTCATCCTCTGCTTACGCGCAGGTTTATAACGAAGAATTTGTTTCCGACGAAATCATCATAAAATTAAAAGATAAATCGACTTCCTCGAACAATGCAAAGTTTTTAAGTAAACTTCAAGGCAAGTTATCTTTAAAATCGACTATGGGTAAATTGAATATCCATCATTTTAAAATTACGAATGGGAAAAGTGTCTCTGAAGTTATTAATGAGTATCAGGCTGACCCTAATGTTGAGTACGTAGAACCTAATTATAAATTAAGAATTATTGACGGCAATCAAGTGGACTCGCAAGCTAGTGCGCAGGGTTCGGGTAATGTCACGGCGCAAGCCATACCAACTTATCAACAAAACTTCGCACAGGTAAAAGTCAATGAAACCTGGCAGGTCATGAGCGCCTCGTCTTCAGATGCTCCTATCGTTGCAGTTATCGATACCGGAGTTGATCTTCAGCACCCAGTATTTGTTCAATCGAATGCCCTATGGGTTAACTCGGGTGAAATTCCTGGTAATGGAATGGATGATGACGGCAACGGATTCGTTGATGATATTAATGGCTGGAATTTTAATGCGCGAACTAATAATCCACAAGATGACGACAATCACGGTACTCATGTAGCCGGAATTATTTTGGGAGTTGGTCAGGATATTCTAGCTGACCCTGTGGCTGTGGCTAAAATCCGAATTATGGCTTTGAAGTTTTTAAGTGCAGATGGCAGCGGATCTACTGCAGATGCTATTAATGCCATTTACTATGCTGTAAATAACGGAGCCCAAGTTATCAATAATTCTTGGGGGGGGGCGGGATTCAGCCAAAGTTTATTGGATGCTATTTCTTATGCTTACAATCATAAAGTCACCGTTGTTAATGCGGCTGGAAATTACTCCTCAAACAATGATACAACTGCAATGTATCCTTCTAATTATGCAGTACCTAGCGCTATTTCCGTTGCTGCAACTAACGACTGGGATACTTTGGCTTCTTTTTCAAATTACGGAAAATCCACAGTAAATATCGCGTCTCCAGGTGTGGGAATCTACAGCACCGTTTGGAGTGGTAACACCGGATTACATTCGTTTGGATTTATGTCGGGAACAAGTATGGCGGCCCCGTTTATTTCAGGAGTGGCGGCATTGGTTTATCGAGAAGCACCGCAGTTGACCGGTTATCAGGTTAAAAATATTATTTTAAATACAGCTAAACCTATTTCTAGTGTTTCAGCGAAAACCACTTCAGGTTCACGCGTGGATGTACTGCAAGCGATCTCTGGGGCGCAATTAGAAGTAGGAACTTTAGCGGCACAGCCAGCCTACAATACAAGCGGTGGAGAAAAACGTTCTCTAGCGTCTGCGGGAGGAGGCTGTGGTTTAGTTAAATACATCGCTTCTGGTGGTGAAGGTGGCAGTGGTTTGGGTGGTATGAGTTCGGAAGGACTTGCCTTAGTCATTTCATTTAGTTTATTACCTTTCATTGTATGGCAAATCGTAATGCAAAAAGCGACTGGCCGAAATCGACGTAAACACGAACGATTCGCAATGAACTCGGAAGTAAAAATCAAAGCAGGGGACCGTGAATTGACAGGTCGAATTAACACGATCTCTACTGGTGGTGCTTCATTCAACGTTGATGAGATGTTGGATAAGGGCGGAATCGTTACGATGAGTATTGCTAGCCCCGACGGCAAGGAACAAGTGCAAGTGGAAGGACAAGTCGTCTGGAGCGAGCAAAACAAATCGTATGGGGTTCAGTTCGCCAACGCGAAAGAATCTACTCTGGATCGAATCCGTAACTGGTCTACAAATCTAATCAAAACTTAAAAAAAAAGAGCGAATAAAAATTCGCTCTTTTCAACTAAAATATTAAATCAAAACTAAATTACAAAGATAATGGAATGCCGACGGTGATTAACAATGCATTATTTTCTACTTTTGAAAAGTAACCATTAAATCCTAGGGGAAAGCTAGAGCCCGAAGCTTTGTCATATTTGTGCATAACGTACTCAAGATTTAATGAAACAAATGGAATAAACTTAAAGCCAATACCAAATTTAGTAGCCGTACCTTCAAACGTGCCAGATCCGCCTCCAGAGTTTTTGGTCTCATAAGTATCTTTAAACCCATAACCAAACCATCCGCGAATTAAAAAGGGTAAGTCTACGCCAACATCGAGGAAGTAGTTATTTCGTTTGATAGTATCGTCAAAATAACCACTGGTATCGTAGGCTGCATTTCCGGCAGACATCATATTGATATCTAATGCAGTCCACACCAATGGAAAAGTATAACCGATTCGAACTCCTATGCCTGTTCCTGAAGTTTTACCAACCCAGTCAACACCACTTAAATAACTAGAAGCAAATTTAGCATCTTGTACCCCAATCTCTTGGCTTAAATAAGGCTCTAGTAACAAATCGGCTTTTGATTTCAGCGGAAGAATCAAAGCAAAAGTTGCCATTAAAAGTACAATTTTGGTTTTCATAGAAAACTCCTTTTTTAGCCGAAGGCGAAAAGCCATGGCTAGACTATGCACAGCTTTACGCTGGCTTACTCATTCTATTATCT
>JAYSSX010000590.1:0-5121 GCA_043720315.1 Pseudobdellovibrionaceae bacterium
ATTCGACCCGGGCAATGCTGAAATTAAATTAGAATTCAATTTTCCATCGGTAAGGCGAGGAAATGCGGAAATTCATTTTTGGAAAACATCTTCGGAAACCCAGTCCAAGGAACTTGGAAGTGTTAGTAGTTGTTACATCCGTGTAGAAAATATTGAAGCCCTTTTTCAGGAGTTCAAAGATCGCAAAGTTGTGTTTAGATATGAACTAACCAAGCAGCCCTGGGGTATGGACGAAATGCAGATCGACGATCCTTTTTTAAAGGCAATACGTTTTGGCGAAGTGATCCGTTAGCAAATACTTAACGTAGGTTTAGCACCACAGGTCCTTAACGCATTTTCCATCTCGAGGCAGGTCCCCAAATGTGTCCAAGCCGTCGAAATGATCAATTGACAAGCCCGAAATTTGTTCAGGATCGTTGGCCATCCGAAGATTCACGGCTGTCTTATATTCACCTAATTCATTAGGGGCCGTTAGGACGTAATAGGCAACACAGCCGCAGGTAGGGCAAAAGTGAAAGCCTAAGACCTTTCGATATTAAACATTAAATCCCGATAAAAGTAAATCTTGACGGTGATGTCCCGTTTCCATTAAATACGGCCTCTTAGGAGATCCCCATGAAATTGATTTTTGCTTCTATTTTGCTTTTATCTGCTTACGCTCAAGCTCAACAAATTGTGAATGCAGAATTAAAAACTCCTTATACCAAAGCGCAGTGCCAAACGGTGGGCGTTGATACCATGAGTTCTTTCGGACTTTTTACCCAAAGTTTTTCTTACAAAAATAGCGCCGCCGGTGAAGTGACTATTTCCATGATCAATTCTCTTTCCATTTGCCGCTTATCTACCAGTGGTCCAAAAAAATTAGATTGGGCAAGTATCAATCCGTTCGCAGGATTTGAAGTTCAATATTATAGCGATGCGACCCAATCCATAGCCTTGCGTAAGGTCTGGATGGATCCAGCTAAACCTTACAATCGATTAGAAATGGTATTAATGAATCCGGAAACGGGAAAATTTTGGCGAGCTCGTATGGAGGCTCGTCGTAATGGCAGCTTCGGTGCGGATTTGCTGATAAAGAAATCTGGATTACTTTCGGCTGCAGACCTAGCCGAAATTAAAAAAGGTAATACTGTTCGTAAAACTGTGGAACTTTATCATATTTTTAATTCCACAACTGTGGTGGATGGCAAAGAAATGTTATTTGGCGATGAGTCTCTTTCGGGTAGAAATATTTATCTGTATTTTTCTTTATAGTGTTCAATAAACTTGGCAATTCTCAAGATTGACTGTAATCCCTGGCTATGCCTGAAGAAAAGTTGAAACAAATCGAGAGGGAGAAAGGATTATTTTCTCCTTTAAGCGTTTTAATTTTATGTGCAGTTCTCACTTGCTTTGCCTGGCATGTAGCAACGCTTTCGTCTGAAGCCGAAAATTTGGCGCGGTTTGATCGATCAGTAAATTCCCTATTGTATTCTTTCAAAAGTCGAATGGCTGTAAATACCAATGCATTGGTTTATACTCGCAACTTAATGAATTTAAAACCTGCCATTGTTGATACTGCAAATAACGGTGAAGAAGGCGTTCAAAAGGCACTGAGTTCCGATTAAGGGGTAGTATTGATAGATATTCAAATGCACGTTATGGTTGACGAAGCCGGTAAATCGCCACACCTTATTTTCGACTATCACTGAAGCTATAGAAATCTAATCAATTACGGTCGTGCCGCTGCCGGAGCAGTAGGCTTTCCGCCCGTGCTTGTGGTGCCCGCCGTCTGCCTTGCCTTAGGGTTAATTAACGGAATGATATTATTCGCGTAACGCCCGATTTCATCATTAAGAAAGTCTTTGAATTGGGCCGCGGTAGAAAGGTTTGACGGTTGTAATCCAAATTGTTGATCGAGAAGCATGGATTTCAACTCAGGACTGTTCATGGCTTTGGTGACTTCTTTTGCGAAGCACGCGGCAAAGGCGGGTTCAACTCCGGCTTTACCATAAAACGCAGTCCAATTTTCCAACTTGCCAAAATTAGGATAAAGACTGCAGATGGAAGGAATTCCGTTGATGCTAGCGTTGCTGGAATTTCCTAAGGCTTTTACCGCGCCTGATTTAATATGGGCAGAGACAGAAACGTAACTGTGGAACATACAGGGTGCCCCCTGACCAGTAATAATTTCGTTGAAAGCCGCACTGGTGTCTTTGGAAGGGACGTGCCTGACCGAATCGTCGTCGATTTTAAATCCAGCGGTTGCACCAAGTTGAAGCATAACAAGATTTGTGAAATTGGTAATTCCTCCACTTCCATAATCCAATCCTGCACCTTTTTTTGCCAGCTCTACAAAAGACTTCAAATCTTTAATTCCTAACGCCGCGGCCTTACCTGGGTTACAAACTAAAACATAGGGAGTCGAAGCAGCATAAGCGATAGGTTCAAAATCAGAAACTTTATGATTAGCTTTTACTTCGGTAATAAAGGGCGAAGGATTTAAGGTCATTTCTGGCGCTTGACTGAATAAGATCGTCGGTGCGGCTGTGCTGCCGCCGTCATTTTTTACTGCAGCCACTCCCAGATTACCACCAGCGCCACCTTTATTTTCAATCACGAAAGCGGCGCCGCCGTTATTTGCTGAAATCTGGGCGGTAATTTTTCTAGCTAAAAAATCGGCAGAAGCCCCAGCTGCTGCGGGAACAACAACTTTGACTTGGCTTTTGCCGCACACGTCGGCGAAGGATTGATTCAAAAGTAAAAATGAAGTCAGAATAAACGAAAGGTGTTTCATGCAAGCTCCCCTGATTTGAGACATGTAAATATAGTAGCGGAGGCCGGCACGAAGCACTATGTCCCAAAAGTCTAGTTTTAGTATCGCGATGTTAAATGATGAATCCAAAATTGCACACTTCGACTTGGTCGCATGAACGGTTCACTTGAGCTCTCATTATTTGAGTTTAAGGCCTTAGTGAGACACAAAAAAGGGCTGCTTGCCCATGATTTCGACAGGAGTTAGTTATGAATTCGAAAGCAATTAGTTTAGTAATCGTTGGATTTTCAATGCTGATATCATCTATGAGTTTAGCGGGAAGTCCGCTAGTCAATTCGGATTCATTTCGCGAAATCTTTCGCCAAAATTTAAAAGATTCCGGAGCAACTTCATTGGCCAATTCGAACTTGTTTAACCATTTGATTTATTCTCCATCGCCAAAAATGTTAGAAGTAACAGGTCAAACGACAGCAGAAAAAATCATTCAGAGTTTAACGTCCACTTACACTCAATTTAACCCCTCGGATCTTCAAAAATTGGGTGAAGCCAGTTCGAAGTCAGCTAGTGGAAAAGTAGTTTCCAGCCAGACCATTAACAAAGCCTTACGAAAAAGTCCGTTAACCATAGTTTTAGTTCCTGGTATATTCGGAGAATTTATAGATACTCCAATTTACAAAGAGTTAATGCTTAATCAAAGCTCGTCGCAGAAAAAACTGTGGATGGAAAAATCGAAAGGCTTAACTGACACTCATTTTTCAACAGAAAAATACGGCGCTACCGTTACGGCTGAAAATTCCTTAAAACAAGTCCCTTTAAGTGACTTAGTTTTGGTGTCAAGTATTGATGATGTTGATTCAAAGCCATTAGTAAAAGTTATTTTGTTTATGACTCCTGTTTTGTCTTTAGAATCGGTGAGTGACATTTCTGAAGTTTCGCGAATTTTCATTCGTCGAATGGATGCCTACATGAAAGTGATGGGTGTTCCCGAAAACTTAGCCTTCTTAGGTTATTCTCGTGGCGGAATGATTGGCTTAGACATATTAGCGCAGGCTTACGCCAAACAAAAAACTGGTGCCTCAGTTCCTTGGTTGGCAAAAGTGCGCGGAATGGTTGCTGTTGGCGGCGTCACTTATGGTTCTGATTTGGCAGATCAATTGGAAAATCCAGAAATGATTATCACTCAGCAATTAAACGCAGCTAAAAAGCTAGCGCAATCGTTAGAATTAACGACTTCGAATCCTATTGAATATTCACGAGTGTTAGCAGCAAATATGTTGCGTTGGTCGCAGTTTAAGGCTGAGATGGTCTATATCGCTTCCAAACAATTTGCTGATTTACTATTAGCGGATCAGGAAATTTTAAAGAAACTAGAATCCGTTAAAAACTATGTCGGTGATCAGTTAACGGTTAGCCAAGGAACTGATGTTAAATCTTCTATTGAATTGGTTTCGCAATTGGCTAGCAAATTTGGACTAGTGCGTGAGACCGATACATGTGATTCGCTTTTTACCGCCTTAGGTTGTGTTTCTAATGTTTTTGAACGATTGGCATTCAACGAATATAACGACAACATTGCTCGCTTTAAAAAAGTAGTTCACGAAGTCGATGTGGCTGTATTCCAATTAACAACTCGCGAACGTTTGGAATGGTGGAGAAAGAATGTCATTCCGGTAAAAGGAATTCGCTATTACGCGGTGACGGGAACATTAAGTGATGAGAGATCAGAATTAGCGGCTGATCGTGAAGTAGCTGTTAGTCAAGTAGGTTGTTACCAGCCGAAAGCGACCGACTATAAAGGTCTTATCCAAAATTACCGACAGTTGCGTGATTTATTAGACAAAAAGGGAACTTTAAATGACAGCCAGGTGGCTGTGCATAAAGTGAAATTTTCCGAAGAGCTGTCTCGCAATTTAAATCCGCAAAATGCAGGAATGCAGACAAGTCTGTTGGCTATTTTAGGTGCACATCATTGGGCTATGGCTTTGCAGACCGTCGCACACATGGAAGATGGATCTGTAAATCCATTTCCGCGTACTGCGCTTCTTAAATCCATCGCCGCTTCGATTGCGTTGGATCAGCCGTAGGCTGACAAGTTGAATGGATCAGTCGTAGGCTGACAAGCCATTCAGCTCAGCCTTAAAGCAAGTGCATCCCACAATTCAAAACAGCGACCCGATTTCCATTCGGATCCTCGACATCTGAAGTGTATTTATCCAAAAGTTCCGCTAGATCTATGCGGAACTTGGGCAATTTATTTGAGTTCACTGAATATGACATGGTGTAAAACAACGAATCGCTCGAACCAAAATCTTGACTGGCTTTTTTGTAAACTGACTGCAGGGACTGAAGAAAATACTTTTTAAAAA
>JAYSSX010000591.1:0-1945 GCA_043720315.1 Pseudobdellovibrionaceae bacterium
TCTTGAGATATGACAAAATGTTCCGATTTGGCGCGAGGTCTTTTGGAAGCTCGACTCTGACTAAAAATAAAATGTCCTGCTTTGGCAGATCACCAACAAGATCCAGATTTCTAAATTTTTCTGCACGCTCATGGGTTAAACTTTTAACAAGACTTGGTGCGTTTTCAGCAAAGGCTTCGTGTTTGTTAAAGTCACTTGCGCCGCCTCGGTCACCCCCTGTTTCAGGGAAGTTGTCGTGTAAGTTAAATAATCACAAGGGGTGCGACAAAAGGATAACGCATGGGAACTTCGAAAAAATTTAGTCAGGAATTTAGACAAGCTATTGTAAAGAAGCTGCTTTCAAGAGGCGCGAACACAGTGGAGCAGTTTTGTGAAGAAAATGGCTTAGCAATTAGTTCAGTGACGCGTTGGCAGTCAGAATGTGCTAATGTAGCAAGAATGAATCACAAAAAAAATAAGTCAAAGTTATCGCCAGAAAACATTTTAAAAGTTATTTCAGAAACCTATTCACTTAACGAAGAGGATTTAGGTTTGTATTTGCGAAAGAATGGCCTGCATACTTCACAAATTACTGAGTGGCGTAAAGACATTTTAGCTTCAATGAATCAGCCCAAGATATTTATTAATAAAAAAGACGCGCGTGATTCTAAAATTAATGATTTAGAAAAAAACCTACGTAAAAAAGATGCGGCCTTAGCTGAAGTTTCGGCTTTATTGATTCTCCAAAAAAAAGCCAATTTATTATGGCCCGATCCAGTCATGGAAGAGGGTCTTTAACAAGACTTGAAGACCGTGAAAGTATTTTGTTGTTGGTATCTGAAGCTGTAACCACTGGTTGCAGCCAGTATCGAGCGTGCGAGGCGTTTAACCTGGAAGAGCGCACATTGCAGCGATGGCAAAAAAACACGTCTGATGCCCGCCGCGGACCTTTAACGGTACCGGCAAATAAATTAACAAATGTAGAAAGGGATTTAGTTATTAAAACATCCGTGAAGCCTGAGTTTGTAAACTTAAGTCCGCACCAAATCGTGCCAAAACTGGCCGATGCGGGGATTTTTATAGCCAGTGAATCAACATTTTATCGTATTCTGAAATCGGAAAGTTTGTCGGCCCATCGTGGACATACAGAGCCGCGCATCGTTGCAAAGCCGAAAGCTTACGAAGCCTATAGACCGAACCAAATTTACAGCTGGGACATCACTTATTTACAAAGTTGCATTCGCGGTGAATTTTACTATTTGTATTTATTTTTAGATATATTTTCCAAGAAAATTGTTGGTTGGGACATCCATGCAACGCAAGAATCAAACTTATCCGCCATTTTATTGGAGGACATTTGTGTAAATGAAAAAATCAACAAACATCAGCTGGTGGTCCACGCTGATAATGGCGGGCCCATGAAAGGCGCTACTATGCTAGCAACGATGCAAAAGCTTAGTGTGGTTCCATCGTTTAGTAGGCCCAGTGTTAGCAATGATAATCCATTTTCTGAATCGCTCTTTAAAACATTAAAATATTGTCCAATTTTTCCTTCGAAGCCTTTCGAAAATATTGAAGCAGCAAAAGCCTGGATGGAAATTTTTGTAAAGTGGTACAACACTGAACACTTGCACAGCGGAATAAATTTTGTAACGCCAGTGTCAAAACATTTAGGATTAGATACTGAATTACTAAAAAACAGGAATGAAGTTTACGAAAAAGCTAAATTGAAAAACCCAATCAGATGGTCCGGAAAAACGCGAAATTGGGATGCGGTTACAGTTGTCAATTTAAATCCCTTGAAAGAAAAAGAAAAGTCGAATACAAACATAAAACTTCAACAAGCGTGTTGATCAAACACGACAACTATCCTGAAATTTTCCGTAACATTCGTGTAATAATTCGTAAGCAGATTCTAAATCATCGCGGCTGCGAGCGATTTCAACTGTAAAATCTGGATCTAAAG
>JAYSSX010000592.1:0-9571 GCA_043720315.1 Pseudobdellovibrionaceae bacterium
GAATCAGATAAAAAGTCTGAAATTATTGCCAGGAAAAAGGCCGAGCTGGAATTTGATTATATCTCAAAAGATCTTATTAAACTGATCGGTTCTTGTGAAGAAGGGGCTAAACGAACGCGCGATATCGTCGTTGGTTTAAGAAATTTTTCTAGATTAGAAGAAGCCGTAGTCAAAGAAGCTGATATCCAAGAAAGCATTGAAAATACTTTGCAAATTTTATCTGGCGAAATCAAAAGTCGCATTCAAATTCACAAGCAGTTTTCTAATGTTCCTTTGGTTCAGTGTTACGCCAGTCAGATCAATCAGGTCTTTATGAATATCTTAAGCAATGCCGTGCAGGCCATCGAAAATCAGGGTGAGATTTGGATAACTATAAAAAGTAGTGAATTAAACAGCAAAGAAGCCGTTGAAATTTCTATTCAAGATTCAGGGATTGGGATGACTCAAAATACAATCGACAAAATTTTTGACCCTTTCTTTTCAACGAAAACTGTTGGGCAAGGGACAGGATTGGGTCTAAGCATCACTTACGGCATTATTCAGTCTCATGGCGGTGATATTGTGGTTAAATCACAGCCAAAGGTCGGGACCGAATTTATCATCACTATTCCCGTTAAGATGAATTCTTAAGTTAGTAGTGGTTTTTTCCGATAATAACCTAATGAAACCAAAGTCAAAAAAGCGAAATGAAAAAAACAATGAAAAGAAAATCCTTTCGATCATTCTTTTGCTTTTGGCGTTTATATGCCTCATTTTATTTTTAACTCCAGAACAAGAAATTGATTTAAGTTCTGTGGCTCATAATGTGGGTGGTTTTCTGCAGCACCAAGATAAAATTAATTTGCATATGAGCCTAACTGAGAAACAAATCTTACTAAAACAACAGCAAACTGATCTTCAAAACACATTAACAGCGCCTGTAATTGGCGATAGTATTTTTTCTGATAAGTTGAAAAAGACGTATATGGAAGGCGTTGACATGTCTTCGGATCGAAACGAAGCCAGTGTTATCCAAGATCTTAGGTCAAAACCAGAACTGCATTTTGAACGTCCTGATCAAATTATTCAGGGTGAACTACTTGATAAAGAAAGCGGTCGTGAGTTTCAGGAAAGCTACCGCCAGGTTTATGCAAAGCAATTTGTGGAAAATGCCCGTCGTGGTGGCTATGAAGTTGTTCTTGACGACAATTTTGTAGTCGTTAGTGTTCGGAAACTTAAAAAAGACCCGCCGCAAAGACTTTTCAATTCAGAAGGTTCAGTGCGGGAATAGTGTTATCCCAACTTCTTTTTGTCAGAAAAACTAAAATAAGTTTCATTTAAAGAAACAATAATATGATCTACCATTTTGATTTCACAAAGTTCGGCGATTCTATTAATTTTTCGGGTAAATTTTAGATCTTGCTTTGAAGGGGAGCAGCTTCCGCTGGGATGACTGTGGTAAAGCACAAATGAACTCGCATTACTTTTAAACAAAAATCGGATGATTTCGCGAGGATGCACTTCACAATGGTCGACGCAGCCACGAAAAACAAGTTCTGTAGCAAGTGCATTTAACTGTGCGTTTAAAGCCACAACCCAGACCTCTTCAATGTCTAATCGAATTAATTCCTTAATATGTACGAAGGCTTTGTAGCTGGTGTTTATCATCACCGGCTATAAGCAATTTAAAAAACCTTATGTGTGACTTAATAATCGTCTTGATCCTCATAGATAGGAGTTCCATCCGGCTTTCGAAAATTAACTTGCAGTCGAATTTAGTTAGATTAAAATGTCGTCAATCTCTAAGGAGGAGAACCGAATGAAACATTACAGCCGTTTATTTTTGAGTGGTGTAGGAATTTTAGTTTTGGCTACAAACCTAATTTCATGTGGACCTAAAGCGTTCGTAAAAGGAAATTATGATGATGTAGAAAAAGAAAACTTAATGAATGATCAGTGGTCTGAGACAGATATGCAAAAGTCTGTTCAATCAATGGTTGCTAGTTTAGCTGCTCATCCAGTTATTGCAAATGCAAAAACTCCCCCGGTTGTAATGGTTACCCAATTGCAAAACAAAACCAGTGAACATATTGATACTCAAAGTATCATGGACATGGTTCGAGTGGAATTGATGCAAACTGGGAAAGTTACTTTTATCGACAAAGAAGCTCGTGGTGATATCGCTGACGAATACAATTATCAAAATTCTGGTATGACTAGCGGTGAAACTAAAAAGGGTCCCGGCGGCCAGGTTGGTGCAGACTTCATTGTAAACGGTCGTTTAGATTCAATTGTTCAAGAAGTTGGAAAAGATAAAACAGTTTATTACAAAATGACTTTAAATCTAACTAACCTTAAAACAAGTGTAATTACTTGGACTGACCACAAACAAATTCGTAAAGCCTATAAGAAGAAAACAATCGGTTTATAGTTTTCGTTTTAACCAGGAAAGGAGTCTTTATTAATGACAAGAATTTTGTTAAATAAAAACTCTCTTTCTAAAGTTGTTTTATCTCTTAGTTTCCTAATTCTTTCTGCATGTGCAACCTATCAAGGTAAAGTTAACAAGTCCCGCGATCTTTTAAAGCAGGGAAAAACCACAGACGCACTCGTTGAATTGGAAAAATTAGCCTCAGAAAAATCAGATGATCAATTAGTTTATGTTTTGGATTATGCAATGGCTTTGCATATTGCCGGACAATATAAAGAAAGTAATCAGGCCTTTTTAAAAGCCGATAAATTGACTGAGGTTAACGACTACCATTCTGCTTCCAATATTGTAGCGGCCACTTTAGGTAGTGAAGATCAGATCCAGTATAAAGGCGACTCATTTGAAAAAGTTCTTATTAATGCATATCTTGCTATCAATTATTTGATGTTAGATCAATATGACGACGCCTTGGTAGAGTGCAGAAGGATTAATGAAAAGTTGGTTAAATTTAAGGCCGACAACAAGCAGAATTACGAATTAAATCCGTTTGCTAAATATCTTTCTGCTTTGATTTGGGAGTCAGATCATAAATTTGATGATGCCTATATTGCGTTTGAAGAATCTTATCAGTTAGACAGCACGAACTCTTTTATTGCCGAAGATTTAGTGAGGGGTGCAAAAAATGCCAGGCGTGATGAAAGTTACAAAAAGTGGAAAAAAGAATTTACCACGGTAAAAGAAGATCCTAAGGCCAGTGATAAATCTTATGGCGAGTTAGTTTTTATTTTTGAACAAGGTTGGGGTCCTGAAAAACACATCAGGCCAGAGAATCATCGTTTTCCGATTCTTTACCCCAGTTATAGCGAAACTTCAGGTGCCAAAGTCAGCATCCAAAGTACATTGGGTACTGGAAAAAAAATGGCCTATGATTTAACCGACAAGGGACTAACTTTAAGTACGGAAAATGTTTACGACGTGGAAAAGGTTGCCATTAAAACTTTAAATGATGACTACGGTTGGTTAGTGGCTCGTCGATTGGGCGCACAAGTGGCCAAAGCCGTAGCTGCTGACCAACTGAGGCAAAAAAATGAACTTTTAGGTGGACTGGCTTGGGTTGCGATGAATATTTCTGATCGCGCCGATTTACGACAGTGGTCGACCCTACCTAAAACAATACAGATGGCGCGAACTTACTTAAAAGGTGGAACTTACGTTTTATCTGCTCAAGGATTGAATAGTTTTGGTTCATTGACGAATGATCAAATGGCGGAAAAAACAATTAAAATTCTTCCTGGCCGTAAAACCTTTATCACTTGGCGATCACTTCGCTAATTTGATTTCCAGTGCGATAAAAAACTTTCCAAATTTACTAATTTTGCATTTTGAACGGCTCTTAGGGCTCCATTGCTATTCGGAATATCAAGTAACGTTGTTTTTAATATCCTCTTCTGTTTCGTATCATAGATATAGGAACCCATAAACATGTGCGATATTAGGATAACCGAATCGGTCAGTTTCTGGACCCCACCACATGCTTTTGAAAAGAAAGCTTGTGGTGGCTCAGCTTGAAAAATAACTTTTGCCTCTTTCAATTTGGGATCATAAGTTTCAACATTGGAAAAAGGAGCCTGATAAGGTTCCGTTACATTTTTTTGCAAAACCAAATTATTAATATACAATAGCGTACCGTCCGGCTGCGGTTGTACATCATGAGTGACATTAAGAGAAGTTTTAAACGGGAAATGCATGATCGCTTTTTCTAGCTTTGCATCTAATAGAAAGGAACCGGCGGATATCGAATTTACAACAAACTGGCCTTCTTTCAAAGCCGATTTTTCTGGTGAATTTTGTTTGGGAACTTCATAAAAACTATTGATATGAGAAAGTTCATGATCAGCATCTTTGTAGGCTGGATCCCAAGTAAAAGGAGTTATTGTGAATTCAAATTTCATCGCTTCAAAAATTTTAATGGTATCTATAGTGCCGACAATATTTCCTTTCATATCCACTTTATAAAGTACGTCGTAGCGAATTTTTTTGCCGTCTTTATTTAAAACTTTTGAACTAATAGCCAAAATGAATTTTCCATCATTACTTAAAGTCAGTTGATGATGAAAGTGTCCGAGTATTTCCCACGCTTTTGATTTATCCGGATTATATAAAGTTAATCCGGATGTGTTGCCAGAAACTAAATGGCCATCTGGCATGAAGTAACAGATATTTCCCGGTACTTCTAGAATCAACTTACCCTCAAAATCAAAGATATTACAATAAGCCACGAAGTGAGTTCTTTTCCAATTACTTAGTACATCTGTTTCGCTTTTAGGCTGGGCGAAAGCCATTTCTAAGTTAGTTAGGAGCAGAATGAATATAAATTTGAAAAGCAGTCTGATCATATGTTCCTAATTATTTCAAAAAAATTTTATCGGGGCAAAGGAGTTCAATATTCGTGGCTCGATTTCCTGTCGCTACAATTTCTACTATAATCTTTTGTTTAGGGCAGTATTGAATGATTTGATAAGCAGCTAAAGAATCATCTCTGCACAAATCAGAATTGAAATTTTGGTCTATGGTTGCTTTAGTTTTAAATCTAAAAGCCTTTGTGTTTTCTACGGGGGAATCTATTTCGACAGGTTTTTCACCTTCATTATTTTGAAGGCAAAAGGTACTCCAACGATAGGCACCAAAATAGGGATCCTGGGATTGCTTGAATAAATCTTTTCGATATTGAAAACGATTCTGAATTGCGTAATGACCTGCTTTTTCAGATTCAACGGATGTGACCTTTAGTTTTATTTTATCAATTCCGACTGTCGGATTTAAAATTATAGATTTGTTATTCAATTCCAACGAAAATGGGCCAGCCAAATTATGTGCACAACCCGAAAGAACAATATTGGCCATTATTAAAAAAATTTGAAATTTACTTCCGATCATGGATTGCAGTACTCAGACTTCATAATTTCTATCGGACCAGTCGTAACAGTAAGAAAGGAGCGATTTTTTTTGCAACCCTCTTTTTCTATTGGAATGATTAGACTGAATCGAAGGCCATCTGTGGAGATCAATGCTGCAGGTAATTTTTTATTGTAACTTTCCAATTCTAGGCTGGGCTTGATTTCGTCTAAGGTCCCTTGAAATAGATTTTCCTGTAAAAAAGCAACATCCACAGTTCGAATTTGGGAAATCTCTTTAGGTAATTGTTTTCTAACCGCCTCTGGAAGATTCTTTTTAGCGACCGTTTTAAATTGGATTTTATGAAAACCCTTATTTTCTGAAAAAAATGTAGAGTTGAACAAAGATTTGGATCCATCAAGAAATTGAAAAGGTTGCGAAAAAACTTCGCCGCGATTTTGCACGATTCTGTGACATGCGTAACAGGCCATTGTGGTTTCTTTAATCGCTTCAGGAAATAATTTTCCATCAACATCAAATAAAGCATATCCCCATCCGCCTGTATCGGCGTACTTGACCTTATCACGAACCATAAACTGGAATCTTCTTGCTCCGCTAGGGACTGCCGAGCTGGTGAATTGTGAATCTTCGTGGGTAACTACTCCAATTTTTCCAAACATTGCACCATCTGGATAGCTGATTGATCCACTGGACAAAGTTTTCCAGGCCAAATCGTTCGCAAAAGTCCACCGCATTTCATTGCTGTCTTTTCTATATCGCACGGTTACCAGTCGCCAGTCTTTTTCAAAGTTCTGAAAGTCAGAACGCTTAATTCCGTTCATTTCAAGTACTGCTAAAGGTTCCGCAGGGGATTGAAACGACAAAAGAAAACACAAAACGTAAAAAGGAAAAATTTTTAGATGTCGACAAGAGTTTTTCAGATTAGCTCCCTCAATTAACACGCAAATAATGATTGCCCGCAGGACAGGCTAAGTCAAGTGATGCAGCGGTGAAGGCTATTTGTTTAACTGTTAAAGATACCAATCAGGATCATTTTTGTATTTTTCAAAAGGATCAAATCTTGTATTTCGACGATACTCTTCCTGATTGTATTTTTTGATTTCATCAATGGCACCAAAACCATAGGCCAACGATGACATATATTTCTGTGCCTTTTCAGTGCCGGTAAACCGATTCATTTTATATTCAGCGTAGTGGCAAAAACTGAGGTAATAGGAATGAATTCCTTTTAGAGTCGGACAGGTTTCATAAGAGTCCCATGTAAACTTCATTCCTAACGTAACTTGTTTTTCTGGCAAGGAAAACTTTTGTTCAAGTAGGGCTTTGCGAATGGCCCTGATCGCGATTACTTTTAAAACGCTGTCCATAGAAGACACTTTGAGCGTCTCATTGATAAGTTCGCCCTTTTCGTTCAAATTAAACTGGAAAAAAACAGTACCGACGTGGCCATACTCAGACAAAAATGGATTGTTTTCGATGTTTATTTCTACCTGCTGCCAAAAACTTTGTAAGAATTGAACATTGGGCGTGCTGATATCGTTGTAGTCCGTCATTCCATCGCCAAGATAAAAATAACTTTCCTTCCATTCGGAATTACCGTTGTAACTTGAATGCGTCGATTTGCCTGAACTATCAGCAATTGTTCCTGAGTTTTCTAAATAACTTTTAAACAGAAAAGGATTTATTTTTTTCGATTTTAAGGATGCTGTTGATTGCGATTTTGCCTTTTCCGCTGAAGATTTAATGCTATGCGATTTTACTTTTGAGATTTTTTGCGGAACGGTTCGTTGTAAAACTTCGATGCTGATATTTTCAATGAGCCTATGAGTACTAATCTGTAGAATCGCCAGCAGACCAACTAAATGCAGCACTATTGAGCTTAGAAAAAATGGATACTTAGATGCTAAAAAAAAGAGTTTCTTAATTTTATTCATGGTTTAAATGCAAAAAGGCCAACGTAAATTGGCCTTTTTGAGTTTCAACATTTCTTCGATAGGGATTAACTACTAAAGTTATGATTTGAGTTTGGAAGAGTTGGTGTTCCTTCGTCCTGAACTCCTGGTAGAATAGTTGCTTTTTCAGCAGCTGCTTTAGCTGTAGAATCAGCTACAACTCTTGCTGCTGCAGAAGCCACTCTTTGTTCAAGATTTTGTTTCATGTCGTCAGAAGAGGCACGTTCTACTAATAAAGCAGCCTGTGCTTGTGCTTGTTTCGTCATGTAATCTTGAGGGAAAGCGCCCAACTTAGCTAAAAAGTTAGAAATACTTCCATTGCCATTTTGAATAATTTCACGAAGAGTAAATAAAGGAGCATACTGAGATGCTTTCTTTTCTGCTTCGAAAATAATTTGTGTCAGTGTTGCAGCGGTGATGTCATTTTTTGACTTATTATCAATAACCATCACTTCTTCATTTGTGCGAATCATTTTAGCAATATCATCTAGCGTAACATAACAGCTCTGCTGAGTATCGTAGAGCTTTCGATTTTGATAGCGCTTAATAATTTTTACTTTAGCGTTAGCCATCGTGTTCATTTTTACTCCGATCACGGTTTCGCTTTGGTTTAACAAAGTAGCCTCCCCCGTTAAATTTATAAAACCTTGGGTTATATTTGGCTGCAAACTAGCCCTGCCGCCACACGTTGTCAAGCGCGTTTGGTCAGACTTTTCTAACTCACTTTGCGCCCCGTCACAAGTCTAGGACAAACTAAAAATCAAAAAGGTTCAGAAATTGAAAAATTCACTAAAGTAAAGCGCCTATTCGGCCGAAAGTCTAGAAAGTAAGCAACAAATTCTTCAAAGAAAGTTATATGAAAAACAAAGAAATTCAAATATTTACAACTTCTAACATTGTTTTTCTGTTATTATTACTAACCCTTTGTATAGCTATAATAATTCCTTTGGTTGCACGTACAAAATCCAAAGAAACGAAGCTAGTTTATGGCAAAGCAGAGTCTTTAGCCTACCAAGTCATGCAAATTGAAAAAAGTCCCTCTCGAGGACCTGCCTCAGAAATAAGCCTTCAAAAAGACGGTCTGGGTGAGATCGGAATCGATCCTTGGGGTAAACCATATTACTTCAAAATTATGAAAACTTCTGCCGATTCGAACACGAAAATTGCGGTCTGGTCATCTGGACCTAATCAAAATAATGATTCTGTTTTAAGCGAAAATGGAACTGTTACACAATTCACCGGTGACGACATTGGCGTCATTATCTCCTCTATAAAATAATTAAGAGACCTTGGTCTAAATTTATTTAATTCGCCCGAAATTGTTCAAGAATGATGCACTTTAGACCGAGTAGTAAGAGCAACAGGAGGCACGTATGCCGCTCCGACATTGGCTCTTATCAATTTTACTTCTATCAGCAACAGCTTGTACGACGTACCAGAGCGCTGAACAACCTAAACAAGCTGCGGGTTTTAGGCCGTCTGAAGGTGGAAGATACTTTGAATCTTCATACGATGACAAAAATCGGGCACCGGCTTCATTAACTCCGCCTTTGGCCTTTGGCGATGACAGAAAAATGGACCCTGCTTATGTTCAAGAACAAGCGGATTATCATTTTGCCTTAGGTGAATCGTTAAGTTACCAGGGTAAAAATCAAAACGCGATTGAAGAATTTAAATTGGTTTTGGCATATGATAAAAATTCAAGTTTGATTTTTCGCAGACTTGCGGCTGAGTATCTTAAGTTGGGTTTAGTGACTGAAGCAATGGAGTACGCCGAGCAATCAGTAAAAATTGATCCAAACGATAAAGATTCAAAGTTATTATTGGGAAGTTTATTTTACGCTCTTAAATTGTATCCAAAAGCAATTTTGCAATATGAAGATGTACTAAAATTAGATCCTGATAACACTGAAGCGCCTTTGTATATTGGTGCTACCTATGCCGAAGAAAAAATGTACGACAAGGCCGTGAAATATTTTGAGTCATTGGCAAAAAATGATGAATTCACCACTCCGCATTTGGCTTATTACTATATTGGAAAAGTTCGCGTTGAACAGGAAGACAAAAAATTCCTTAAAGCCGCTGAGAGTGCTTTCAAAAAAGCCTTAGAAATCAAACCTGATCATGCTGAAACCGTTTTGGCATTGGGTGCTTTGTACAATAAGTTGGGTCAGAAGGATAAAACTTTGGCTTTGTATAAAACTTATCAAAAGGATTTCGGTCCAAGTTTTAAGATAGCAGAAGTTCTATCGCAAACTTACATGGAAGAAGAAAAATTCGAAGAAGCCTTGGA
>JAYSSX010000593.1:0-1806 GCA_043720315.1 Pseudobdellovibrionaceae bacterium
GGTGGTGGAGTAGCTCATTGGATCGGCTCTAGTATGGGAGTCTATCAAGAGAACGAACCCGTCGGTTTTTTTGCAGCGGTCGTGGGTGCTATGATTCTATTGTTTATCTACCGCGCTGTTTTTCTAAAAAGAACTGCTTAGGATATTTTAATGCTCGAACGAAAAGTTAATCCAAGTGATTCAGACTCTCCGGTAAGACTATTAATTTTGCCGGTTTGGCTGATTGCGATTTATGCGGCAGGCCTACTTTTGACCGAGGCTGCTGCCACTAGCCTTTGGATTGTTTCGGCATTTTTTCTGTTCGTGTTGTTGGACCCCATTGCAGAAATTTTAAAGGCCAGAAAATGGCCGACGATTTTAAGCGCCTTAGTTTTAGTTTTCATTTCAACTGGGATTGCGGTTTTGACTATTTATATTTTGGGAATGCTATTTTCAGGAATCGTAAAGGAATTTGATCAATCAAAGCGCCTGTTCATGCATGCAATCGATACTTTAAATACTTCCTTAAATTTTTGGAGTGCTAAAATTTCTAATTTCATTCCCGAAGGCGCAGTCGATCATTCAGAAGTGGCTAAAGTCGAAATCGTCCAATCATCCCCTTTAGGTAGCGATATCAGTGGTACAATTATTCATGGGGTAGGCAGTGCTGCTACTATTGCTGCTTTTGCCTTGCTAGTACCAGTGCTTTCGTTTTTCTTTTTAGCTGAGCGTGATGGCCTAGCGAAAATAATGGCTCGTGCATATCTAAAGCCTGAAATTGCTGTCGTTACTTGGAATAAAATCGTTTCGTGCACCCGCTCGTTCTTTTTAGGAAATTTATTTTTAGCTATCACTACGTTTCCTTTGTTTGTTTTACTTTTTGCCGCCTTTTCGGTTCCTTCCCTTTTTAGTATGGCGGCACTGGCCACTTTTATTAATATTATCCCCTTTGCTGGGGCTGTTATGTCAGGAATTCTCCCGGCACTAGGCCTTTACACATTAACAAAAACCGTTGGCGGCCCATTTGCCTTATATGGATGTTGTGTAGCCATCCACTTTGTTATTGCCGATTTCGTTACTCCTAAACTTTTAGGATCACGAGTAAATATAAATGCCACTACTTCAACCATTGCATTGGTTGTATGGGGAGAACTTTGGGGCGGCGTTGGTTTATTACTCGCTATTCCAATTACGGCAGTGATCAAAATACTTTTTGAAAACTCCAGTTTCTTTTGGCTGCATTGGATTGCCGGGCTGATGAGCGAAGATATTGATGGCGCATTGAAAGTGCCTAGTCTTCGTAAACCCGTACAAAAAGAGATGATGAAGAGCTAAAATTAGGATGGCTTAAAATATGGACATTTTAAAACCAATAGATTCTTCAAATCGAAAAGTGCTCAATTTCTTTTACATTTTTTTGGGTGTCATTTCCGCTTCCATCGGTCTCAAAGGATTTTTACTTCCCAACGGTTTTTTTGATGGCGGTGCTATGGGAATTTCCTTGTTACTCAACCATTTTGTCCAAACTGATCTCGCCTTTTATATCGTTTTGATTAACATACCTTTTGTAATTATTGGTTATCATCTTATTTCCAGAGAGTTTGCAATCAAAAGCACGATAGCGATTATTTCATTGGCGATTATGGTTTATTGGATTCATGTACCTATCTTGACCAGCGATAAACTATTGATTTCTATTTTTGGCGGTGTCTTTTTAGGAACCGGAATCGGCCTTTCTATGCGAGGAGGAGCTGTTATTGATGGCACTGAAGTACTTGCCGTTCAGGTCAGTCGAAAAACCAGTTTGTCCGTAGGTGACTTTATTGC
>JAYSSX010000594.1:0-2823 GCA_043720315.1 Pseudobdellovibrionaceae bacterium
CTGGTAATCCACTTCAAACTTCAATATCGATTCGCTAAGCACACCAAAAATTCCGTATATTCCGGCAAGGCTTCGTCGTTTTGATTCACTTTCCCCTACTAGAAAACTTGTGCCCAATTTAGACCTTTCGGAAGTGTACTTCGCATAATTTAGGGAAAGTGATTTTTCGCTTTTAAGTTTGCGGGGGATGTCGATACGGCCTAAATCCGCCGAAATAAATGTCTCATCAGTCTCGGTAAATCGCGAAAATTCCATGATATAACTTTCGCTACCTGGTCCAAATCCCAACGGTGCTTTTGTGACACGTGTATGATTGGGATCATAAAAACCATAATTAAGACGGAATTTACCAATTCTTAATTTAATTTCCTCGGTCAAATCCCAAAGTACATAATGGCGTTCAGATAAAAAATCGCCTTGATTGGGTGTCCCGGTTGGGCCTTCTTGTGTTCCCAATGTCCCAACCAACCAAACGTTTTGAAAATTTAATCCTAACTCTATGTTTTTCTGCATTACGAATTGTCGGCCTTGTCTAACTTCGGCATTTTCTAGGTAAGTTTGAATAGTCCTAAAATCGCCACCCAGTCGAAATCGTTCTGTATTTTTAAGCGCACCAAATAACGGTAGCTCCGAATTTTCCCATCCCCAAGTGCTCATCAGTTCTTTTGACAGAGATCGGCCATAATCATTCAGTAAACCGCCCCCGGACGGAGAAAGGTGACAAACGGTGCAGTTGGCATATCCATGCGTCACATTTTCAACAAATCCCCAAGAAGGAATGCCAAAAAGGAATATGAGTACTGAGAGAATTAAAATTTTATTTTTCATCTTTTGGCATTTTCTAAGGCAGCCCAAGTTCAATCCACTTCGCAATAATATTCATTTCAGCCTCGGAAAGGGTTGAAATATTTGACCATGTTGGGGGCATTGGTTCTTCTTCATCTTTTATAATTTGAACAAGATAGCTATCACTAGCCTTTTCAAAGTTTATTAGTTTTGCGCCATTCCCAAAAACACGGTTACGATTCAAAAATATAATTTGCCGACTGGAAAGATCCAAAAATTTTGCCTGGCCTTGCGGGTTGTGACAAACTAGACATTTAGGAATAGTTATGTTTTCCGAAATTGATTTCCATGTGGGCTCGAGAATCGCATCTGGAATAGGTTGTGAGGTGCTCCCGTCCATTTCTGGCGCCCCTGCCGCAATCCAATTTGCAAGCACGTGTTTTTGGCTGTCAGATAATGGACCACCTGTTTTTGGCATACGCCCTGCTGCAACCGCACTTCTAATCGCCGGAAGTTCTTTGAGAACCCCCTGGTAACTATTGTACTGTTGATGGCAGCTGACGCATCTTGCACCAAATACTGAATCTTTAACATACTTAAAATCCAAAACTATTTTCTCTTGCTTGGATAGATCAATCGGCTGTTTCGATTCTTTATTTTCCAAATAATTTCCACATGAGGAAAGAAAGAAACTGCAGAATAAAAGTATAGTGATATTAAGTAATTTCATTCTTCCCTCTTTTTAATTAAAGTCTTGGCTCTTCGCCTGAAATTTGTTTCCAGAAACCGTCTGCGCGCTCTTCGTGACCGGCAACATCGGCATCAAAGTTTTGTTTTGCACGTTTGCTAACAAAAAAATGAAGGCGATTTCCACTAATAGTATAAAACATCGGCTGAATGTCGATTTTTGTGCCGGAAGCCATCGCATATGCGCACCATCCACCATAGGTAGGTTCGTATTTTTCAGAATTTTCAATAAATATTTCTAAATTTTCAGCGCTTGAAAAATAATACATCACACCCATATCGTCCAATTTGTATTGCACATTTCCGACTTTGGGAATTCCGCCGCCTTCAGGAAAATAGGATACTGGATCATACCCTTTCAATCCCAAATTTTCGGTCAAATTATATTCAGCGACGTTCTTAAGACCTTCAGATTTTACCACAAATGATAATGCTGAAATCATAACAATGGCCGCAGCTCCAAAAATATTTTTTAATTTTAAACTTGTTTTCATTTTCGCTCCTTACTATTGCGCAATATTTTCTAAAGTCAGTTCAGTTCCAATCATTGTATCTTCGGGAATGTTCACTCTTAGAACGCCTACACCCGATGGATTTGGATCAGAATCAGGATACGGTTCAACAGTGACTACGACATTGTGTCCACCATCTACTAAATCTTGACCTAGAGTTACGAAGTCAGAACCTGGAACCGGTGGAAAATTCAATGATAATGGGCCGGCATAGCGACCAGCAGAATCAGAATCAATTATTCCACTTGCACGAAAAATTCCCGTTGAAACTTTTTTGCCAGTACAATCGTCAACAATCCATCCTTCATAAACTTGACCCGCTGGCAATTCAGGCAGCTCTAAAGAAAATTTCTTTGTTGTGCCATTAATAAACCAAATACCTTGGTTAGTTGGCCCACCAGCTGCTGTTGGTGCTACGATCAAAATGGACCCTTTTGCTGATTTTAGGTCTGCACTACTAGCCGAAGCTAATTGCGCGAATAGGATTCCAGCCAATAAACCAATTCCCCATCTTAAATTTGTATTTTTCATACGATTTCTTCCTTTTAAAAGCGATTATTCGCAAAAGTAGAATTACGCTAATCGGGCCAACAAGTATTGATTAGACTTTCTAACTATAGTGTTTAGTTATCCTAACCCGTAAAACTTTGTTACAATCAACTCAGAGACGTCACAAAAGCAAAGAGGAGTCCTTATGAAATCATTAACTTTAGTAACATTCACTTTCGCCGCCCTATTTTTCGGTGCAGGCTGTGCTCAAAATTCCAACCCAAAAGAT